>JACPLW010000007.1 GCA_016186325.1 Parcubacteria group bacterium
AATCTCCATTTAGCGGGAGCCCTAACACCATTCGTATCTCTTCTTCAGTTTCTATCTCCTTATATTTATTTGACTTTCTCTGCAGTACCGATTTTTCGTTTAGCGGCAGCTTCATTTCGAATTTCCCACTCCGTAACCGCAGCCACATATCACGCTTCATCACAGAAGCATCGACAGTGTCATAATAAACATCCGTAAATATTTCTTCGCCGAGAGATTCTGCACCGTCAATTAGTTTCTTTTTATTTTCTTCCGTTAAGAGAAACCTATTCTCAACCTCAATCATAAAAATAATACTAATCTAAAATTTCTCTTAACTCCGAGAGGTTATTAACAACCTTCCAAGCATGTGGTTCTATACTTGAAGAATCTGCTGACTTTAGGGCAACCCCCCGGGCGATTTTAAATAATCCGATGTCGTTGGCGCCATCACCGACTACAATACAGTTTTGAGGATCTAAATTTTGCTCCTGACAGAATTGCAAAAATTGTCTAACCTTCTCGCCTGCTTGGTCCTTAATATATTGAAAATCAATCAGGTTATTTTTTTCGTCCCAAACTAATTTGGTATTAAAAAAGTAGAAAGGGATATCTAATCTCTTAGCGACTATATCAGCGTATAAATCCATCGAGCCGGTAATAATACAAACAATAATTCCTCTACTTTTTAGAAAGTCTACAACCTCATACGCTTCCGGCCGAAGGAGCCAACTTTCAAATATTTTTTGGAAATTTTCCTTATTAGCATTCCCTGTTGCTTGCCAAACTTTCAATAGCTTCGCTTTTGAATCTTTATAGGAAACTTTTCCTCCCAAAAAATCTTTAAAGATATAAAGATGCTCGTCCGCCGAACCCCCCAAATTATCTGTCAGCCGCGTCCAAGAATCCCGCTCAGTCAAAGTCCCGTCAACATCAAAAATCACCGCCTTAACCATTCCACTCTCTATAAAACTGCTTTAAAAATTGTTCCATAAATTTGTGCCTTTCTTCTGCCATCTTCCTGCCGGTTTTTGTATTCATCTTGTCTTTAAGAAGTAAAAGCTTCTCGTAAAAATGATTAATCGTCGTTCCGCTCTTCATTCCCCTCTTTAAGTTTGCGTAATGCTTGTATGACTTCGGCTTAATTTTCGGATTATAAATTTCTCTTCCTCGATAACCTCCATAAGCAAAGGTTCTTGCAACTCCGATCGCCCCCATCGCATCAAGTCTATCTGCGTCTTGCACGATTTTCCCTTCCAAAGTTTTCATTTTAGCTTTATTAGTTCCTCCTCGAAAAGAAACACCTCCTACGATATCCGTTACATGAGAGATGGTATTTTCTTCTACTTTCAATTTCTCTAACCATTCTCTCGCTTTCTTCGGCCCAATAGAAGAGATGGTATTTTTTTCTACTTTCAATTTCTCTAACCATTCTCTCGCTTTCTTCGGCCCAATAGAGAAATCACCTCCATGAAATTTCCAATCAGCGATATCGTGAAGCAAAGCAGCCAGTTCAATTACAAATAAATCCCCTCCTTCTTTTTTGGCAATCTTTTTCGCGTTTCTCACCACCCGCTCAATATGCCACCAATCATGCCCCGTCCCCTCTTTAGCCATCAAAGCTTTAATATGAGAAGTTGTCCTTTTTATAATTTCACTTTTATCCATATACCCCTTCCGATTTTTAATAAATTCTTTGGTCCTACTCATTAAGCCCCGAATTTCTGAATAAACTCTTTCGGCTTTAAAATTGCCAACCTTTTTGCCTTTACAAAAATAATAATTTCTTCCTTGAGAAAGTCATTATCCAGGGTGAGAAGATAAGAACTGGTCTCCAGCGCTGAAGCTAGAACTGGCGCGTCTTCTTTATTGACTAATTTCTCTGCTGCTTTTAATTTTCTGACTCCTGGATTAGGAAGAATTTTTATCTTTGCCCAACCGAGGAGAAGAAATAATTTACTTTTCAGATCTTCCCTTTCTTTGAATTTTCGATCCAAAACCCTGATAGTTTCTTCCAAAATATATTCGTTGATTTGAAATTCACATTTGTCTCTAAAACGCGTCAGAATATAAAAAGACCCGCCGCGAGCTGAAAGGGCGGCGGTAATTAGCACGCTGGAATCTAGAAATACTTTAGGCTTTGCCATAGAGCTTCCGATAAAGCTCCTTTCTTGCTTTCCTTGACTCTGGCTTCACCTTTTGCCAATTCTTTTCGTCAATATCAAAATCCGGTTTCTCCTCAAGCTCTGTCTTTATTATTTCCAGCTCGGTTTCAAGCCGAGAAATCTTCTTCTTAAGAGCAATCCGGTTCATAGTTTATTGCTCTGCCCAATATAGCACGGGTGCATCAATAATAAAAGCGGCCAACCTCTGCCCCTTCCGATTTCTAATAAATTCTTTAGTTGTCGTCACTATTTTGATTTTATATCACTTATCCCGCCATGGCGGGATAAGTGATATATTAGGTCTTAATTAACTGATACTTCTTATTTCTATAAACGACTTCCATTCTCTTAGCATCTTCGGCTATCCATTTTTGCTCTCTCTTCGTTTTATAATCGTTCTTTTCAACATAACAATGAGCCCAAATCTCTCTCCGCCCATTCTTTTTCTCTTTAAAATAAATTTCAGCTAACCGATTGTTAACAATTGCAAAACACCAAGGCATAAGGGCTTTTTATTTTATCATTCACTTTAGTTTTTTCGAATGTTTTTTCAACCACTTCGCAATCTCTTCAAGATCGAGTTTTTCTCTAACAATTTTAAGGGCGAATTTTTCAATTTCCCCTTTCTTGGCAATAATTTGGTAACCGTTACTCTCTAAAAATACAGAAGCGGCGGTCATCCCTGTTCTTTTATTGCCATCAACAAATGGATGGCCAGCAATAATATTCCTCGCGTACAGAGCAGCTTTAATAAAAATAGTCTTATACAGCTCTTGCCCGCCGAACTTCTGCCGAGGCAGATCTCCTAATACTGCAATAACATGATAATCCCGCACACCGTGGGGGCCGCCCGTTTCGTCAATAATAATTGAATGGATTAAAAGAAGTTCCCTTCTGCTTAAATAGATCACGAAGAGATACTATTTCCTTGCCAGAGTTTCTAGGTCTTTTCTGTATCGGTCAATAAAATTCAAAGTGAGTTCAGCAACCCGCCCTTCTCTTACAGAAAGCTTTTTAGTCGGCTGAACGATTACCGCTTTTCTCTTTTTATCTACCTCAACAGCAACTCTATCCCCTACCTTCAAACCGAGCTCCTCCAAAGATTTTTTTGGAATGGTTACCGCCGCCGAACTGCCTACTTTTAACACTTTTTGCGTCATATTTTCATATTAGAATAATATTCTAATCTGTCAACAGGGACACTCTGCACTTCTTTCAAATCCAAACAAAACTTTATCTCCAATTTTCGACGGCCGTCGAAAATTGGAGATAGAAAATCTTACTTTCCGAGCTATCTCTATAACCCAATCAAATTAAATTATTCTTTTCCAGTTCGTTTTTCACGGCTCTATAAATTTTCTCGTGGCCAGTAGCTGAAGGATGTAAACCATCTACTTCTAGATCTTCTTTGCTCATCAAGCCGAAGAGATTAATAAATGGCACCGAATCTTCTTTAGCAAGACTCTCAACAACTCCTGCATATCTATCGACACCTCGATATGTATTGTCTGGACGAGAATCGTCTACATTAGTAGGGCTAACCATAACCAACCTCTCTGAATACCTTTTAGCTATATTCATTAGCTTGCGATATAAACCCTCAAATTCTTTCAAATTAGTCCCTTGAGAATAATTTTCATGAGGACTGTCGTTAATTCCAATTGCTAAAATAACTACGTCTGGCTGTCGAGCCGAAGCTTCTGCTTCGAATCGCTTAAGTACATCGGCCACTTTATCACCCGAGACTCCGAGGTTATACACCTGAACTTCACCTTCGGTGCCATTTATCAAATCAACCTTCAATCGCTCTACCCACCCGCCTTTTTCCAAATCATAAGAACCCCAAGTAATACTATCTCCCCAAATACAAATTCTAGGCATAAGCTATATATTAACCTTTAATCTTCTTAGCTCCTCAATAAACCGATCGAAATCCTCATAAAAGAAAGCTTGGATGCCAAGACCTTTAGCCACTTCAACTACATCTTGGCGATCATCCGCATACACTATCTCTTCTGCTTTAACTCCAGACCTTCGAATGAGCTCACTGAATATCTCCGGAGTGGGCTTCATAAAACCAACTTCGTAAGAGAAAACGGCAGTGTCAAAATCCTTCAAAAAGGCGAATTTCTTTTGTAAACCATTAACTCGAGCGGGAAAATTATTGGAGCAAATAAGAGTTTTGTATCCATTTTCTCTTACCCGCTTTATGGCATCCACCACATCGGGATTTATCTCATATCCATCTATCAATAACTCAATAAGTTCATCTGGGGATTTATTTAATTTCCATTCTTTGGCAGCCCAGCTCCAAAACTCTTCGTCATTCATCTTCCCCCTTTTATAAAGGTTATTCATCTCATCACTTTGAAGAAACACCCTTTTCGCTTCCCTCTCGGAAACATCTAATCCTCCCAAGGCTTTTATAAAATTAGATTTGCCATTTACAAAATAAACCCCATCTAAATCAAAAGTTATTGCTTTAATCATTTAGTCATCTCTAATCCCACCTCGGAGCGTAATGCCACGATTGCTGTTTTCTCTCCTTAGCCATACAAGTTGCTATGCGTATCGACAATAATAAAAAATGCTATGTTTTCACCCCGTAATTCAAATAATGCTCTTAAGTCTCCGGTAATATCAATACTTCTGTAGCCTTGATAACGTTCTTTCAAAGCATGATTATTCAAGACGGGATGATAGGGATCTTCCACGAATAAGCGCAACCGCTCCTCGAACTTCCTTCGCTCACCCGGCCTCAGCTTTTTATAATACTTCTTGAAGCCGCGGTGAAAAACTACCTTCATTTAGGAGTTAAGGTAACGAATAGCTTCTTTAGCTGAGGAAAAACGGGGAGAAATATTCTTTCCGGCCTTATAGTCAGCGCTTGCTTTTCTAAGCAACTTCCAAACTTCCGGTTTAATCTTGGGCTCAATGGAGAAAACAACTTCTCCACTTCTCACAAACTCCCTGAGATTCGCATTAATAATCGTGCTTAACGGAAGCCCCAAATCTTTCGCAAGGACTTGAGCCTTCTTCTTAGTATCCTTATCCACTTTTACATTAATTACCGTCTTCGCCATATAACTAAAGTGTATACAACGGTTAATACGCTGTCAACACCCCTAATTTCTAATCCCAACTCGGGGCGTAGTGCCGCGACTGTATTTTCATCTCCTGCCGATTAAGCGCCATGTTCTATAGAAAGTAGAATATAGAAAGTAGTTAAATAGAAAACTGCTAGATTCTATTTTCTAGCTTCTAGATTCTATCGTTTTCCCCTCCCTCTTTTCAAGCCCAGAAATTCTATGGCCAAATCTAAACGGCCGTATAGATTGGGAGATAATTACGTTGCCCTATGTTTTAACATATGTTAAAACATAGGGCAACTATGTGCTTATTTCTTACCGATTATCATAAAGTGCTCGCTGAGACCAACGACTGCAGGATGAGTACAAGTCTTATAATGAGTCTCGATCCAAATCTTCCAAGCCTTTGGATACTTTTTGAAAAGACGGTCTGTTTCCTTCCTATGCCAGCTAGATACTCCTTGTAATCCGACCATTTCCAAAATTCTAATTTTCCTCTTCTTAAATGATGTTTCTAGCTCTTCAGGTAAAAAGAAATGGCATGCGGTGAAACCGTAACCGCCTAAATAATCTCCAGTATCTCTTACAGAGGCAAGAACTTTATTAACCGCGATCTCTTGAGGAAAAAGTACTAGTTCATTTACTAGAACTGCCAATCTTCCGATAACCGAGATGAAAATTGGAGCGTTTTTCTTTGCGACCCTAGCCAGTTCGCTAATCGCTTTCTCTCGCGCCTTTTGGGCTAAGATATGAGATAAGGTTCCACCCAGGCAGATAACAGCGTCGAAGCTATTATTTTTAAATTCCGGAAGGTCATCTATAGAACCTTCGACGATTCCCTTTATCCTTTTTTCAACTTTCTCCTGCTTAAATTTCTTCCTTGCCAGTTGAAGTAATTCCGGCGTTAAGTCTAAAAGGACCACGTCATATCCGAGCTTTGCTAGTGCGATTGAATATCTTCCTGGTCCTCCGCCGGCATCAAGAATTAGGCCCTTCTTTGGCAGGTATTTCTTGAGAAAATGGAGACTCGTATTGAACTCTAGTTGATAATAGGGGTTCTTTCTGGCTAATCTTCTCCATTCCTTCGCGGCACGTTGGCTATAATACTCTCTTACAAGTTTCTTGTTCATTCACTTAATAATAACCGAGTTTCTCCTCATAAAAACAAAACTCAATAAGCCCGCCAGCTTGCTGTCGTAGGGAACATCCCGCAGGCCTAAGCCAGCTTGGTGTCCGACGTGAGTCGGACTGGCGGGCCGAGGGCGAAGAAAATTTTACCGCTGGAGTAAAATTATTCTGTTTCCCATAGAGAGTAAGGTGCTGGGCGGACCCCTACCTCTTCCCCTTCCTCCTCAAAAATGCCGGCACTTCCCAAATGTCTTCGGATAACCCGCTCTCTTCCTCCGGAGTTTTCGGAGTAGTCTCGGCATTAGTTCCCGCCCTACCTATTCTCGCTCTCTTATTTGGTTCTGGAAGCTTGCTCAAAGAATCGGCCATCGGTTCCAGCTGGACATTAAATAAGTTCAACGGCTCCTCCCTTCTCATGGCCATTCCGTTAAATCCAGTGGCAATAATAATCACTTTAATTTGGCCGTTCTTCAGTTTTCGATCGTTATAAGCGCCGAAAATAATTTTCGCTTCCGGATCAACCGCATCGGTAATAATTTTGGCCGCCTCGTTAATTTCAGTCATCTTCAAATCGCGGCCGCCAGCCACTCCGAAAAGCACGCTTCTTGCCCCTTCAATGGAAATGTCGAGGAGGGGCGAATTAATGGCCTCGCCGATAGCTTTAACGGCTCTATCCGCTCCGCCGCCGTATCCCACTCCGATGACCGCCAGGCCCGCCTCGGTCATCAC
>JACPLW010000008.1 GCA_016186325.1 Parcubacteria group bacterium
CTAAAAGTTGTTATTTTTGATATTCCGGAAAAACAGAAGCACAAAAGGGAATGGCTGCGCGGTCAACTGCAGGATTTAGGGTTTAAGATGATTCAGAAGAGTGTTTGGATGGGGAAGAGAAAATTTCCGAAAGAATTTTTAGAGGACATTCGGGACTTAAAACTTTTAGCTTATGTTGAAATTTTTTCTGTCACAAAGACTGGTTCAATGCGTCCGTTAAGATAGCAAGATAGCCAGAGTTCTTCTGCGCCTGATTTTACTATACTAAAAAAGCGATCGCTTTTTAGTATAGTAAAGTGTTGGGATATATGGGAATAGGATGTACTGGGGTGATGGAGAGCTTGAAGATTTTCTATGGGTCAGTTATGGAAGGGTGTGGATAACTTTTGTTTTAAATTGTTTGAGTCTCTGATTTAATTAGGAGAATCTTTTTCTACTTCCATGAAAAGTAGCTCTTGGAAATTTTTTGCCGCGTTCGCGGCGATTATTTTTTTGGTGTTGGGGGTATTGGTTGTGGACAAGTCCACAAGTGTCCCATGACAACATAATGAGGAAATAGGCGGTCTTTAATAAAAAGGAATCATTCCCAAACCCACAGGGTATCGGAAATTACTTTTTTACTATACTATAGAAGGGTGAATGACTTAGATAAAAACCTGTCAATCTTAAAAGATTTACATTCCGAAGAGGATGTTAAGGCAAAATTAATCATTCCTTATTTCAAAAAGCTCGGCTACAGGGATGAACAGATCTTTTTGAACGTGCCAATTAAGGCGTTTTTAGGACGGCAATCAAAGACTGTCTATGCCGACTTGGTTATCAAGGAAGGTTCAAATCCCATCATCATTGTTGAGGTTAAAAAGCCGGGCGTTCAACTTGATGAGATTCACAAAGAACAAGCAATATCTTACGCTCGACAATCAGAAAAAGTTGTTCCGATTGCCGTTGTTACGAATGGTATCTCACACAAAATTTATGATGTAAAAACAAAACAACAAATTCCTGAGATACCAAAAAAGAGCGAGCTACTCAGTTTTCTTGCAACAATCAAGATCAGCAAGGAAGAAATTGAGGAGGCTGGAAGATTTATTATCGAGGGCTACGAAAATGTTCAAGAGATAAAAGCGGCATTGAATAAATGCCACGACATTATTAGAAGTAATGATGGCCTTGACCCAATTAGTAGTTTTGACGAAGTTAATAAACTTATTTTTGCGAAAATTCAAGAAGAGAAACGGAGCAACAATCGTTTTACAAAAGAATTCATCAAAGATAATCCCGAAGTTGAAATAAACCGAATTTTCCAAGATGCAAACGCCGCTTTTAGGACCAATAGAATTTTTAGTGACGATGAAAGAATAAAGTTGAATCCTGCCACCATTGTGGCTATTGTCGGCATTCTCGAGCAGAAAGCAATCTCTCAAACTAAGGACGACATTATCGGTCTAGCTTATGAGTCATTCTTACCTTCAATTTTTCGTGGTGAGCGATTAGGACAATTTTTTACTCCTGACAGAATCAAAGAATTCATGATAGAGATACTCGATCCGAAAGTTGGTAATTTGATTATTGATCCAGCTTTTGGTAGCGGTGGTTTTTTAGTGTTGTCGTATAAACGGTTACTTGAAGGCATCAAGGGTGGCAATTGGAATCAGAACAAAAAGGACGAAGAAAAACTCAAGCTATCTTCCGAGTATCTGTATGGTGTTGAAATAAATCCTCGACTCGAAATTGCGTGTAAAACAAATATGTATTTGCACGGCGATGGAAGAACAAAAATTTATCGTGGCGATGGATTACTGGACATCAGCGATATAGAAGAAGGTAAATTTGATATTGTCGTCACAAATCCACCTTTTGGCGCAAAAGTAGATCAGGAAGAAATCTTGAATAAGTTTGAATTGGGCGTCAGGCGGAATAAACAGCAATCTGAAGTTTTATTCCTAGAGCGTTGTGTGCGATTGGCTAAGCCGGAAACGGGTCGGGTGGGAATAGTTTTACCGGAAAGCGTTTTGATGAATACTACTTTTCAACCAGTGAGAGATTGGATGGATCAAAATGTGACAATTGATGCAATTTTCAAAATGCCAAGCTACGCCTTTAGTCCGTCTGGTGCGACGGGGATCCAAACCAGCTTAGTCTTTATGACGAGAAAAAAGCCTAAGACTTTCGATTATAAGATTTTCATGGGTAATGTTACCAAAATTAGCTTTGACACAAATAATCGCCCTGACGCCGATTATTTTCCAAACGCCGCTTGGTATTATCGAGAGTTTAAGGCAAAGAATAAAGAAATGTTTGATGATGAAAATTATTATATTATCAAAAGAAATGACGGTGAGTTATTGTCGGTAAATTTCTATAAGCCAAAATACCTCAAGTTACTCAAAAAAATCAAAAAAGAAAAATATCTCAAACTGGAAGATATTTTAAAGAAAGATAAATACTCGATTGTAGATGGTCCTTTTGGTACTCAACTTCACGTTTCCGATTACAAGACAGAGGGAATTCCAGTTCTTCGGGTCAAGAATATTGGGATAAATGAGTTTATAAATGAGGACTTAGTTTATATCTCAAAAGACAAACATAAAGAATTGATTAGAAGTAGAGTGCAAAAGGATGACATCATCATAGCTAAAACCGGAGCAACATTTGGTAAGGCATGTTTGTTCCCAGATAATCTTTTTCCAGAAGCGAACATTACCGCCAGTTGTTGCAAGATTAGTGTTGATCCGAATAAAGCAAATCCATACTTTATTGCAGAGTTAATCAACTCCCCGGTTGTTCATAGTCAGTTAGAACGCTATTCCGAGAAAGCCGCACAACCAGGATTCAATATGATTGAACTTAGGAAGGTTATCATCCCGGATATTCCGCTAAAAAGACAGGACAAGATAGCGGGTAGTATAAGAGAAAGAAAAAAGTTAATAATAGAGTTAGAATTGAAAATAAATTCGGAATCAAGCTTGATTAAAGAAGAGCTAGATAATTTATGACTTCAAAAAAGCAATACCAATGACTTTGAATTAAAAACTTGTCTTACGCCAAAAGCGGCTCCTTGCGCGGCGGCGAATCAGTCACCGACCGCCGTCTTGAGCTTTACTCCCGCGAGTCCGACTACGGCAGATACAGTTAATTTCAATGCCGCTTCTTCCAGCGATCCTGACGGATCTATTTCCTCTTACGCGTGGGATTTCGGAGACAGCACCTCGGCATCTTCAAGCAATGCTACCACTACGCATAATTATTCCACTGCCGGCAGCTATCAGACAGTTTTGAAAGTTATTGATAACCAAAACGCATCTTCAACAGCTTCGACTACAATCACCGTGACTGCTCCTGGACAAATTTCGTCAGTTTTATTTGAACAATCCGATAGCTCGGGCGAGATTTTTCTTGCCGGCGACCAGTACTTCTCTTTTGGAAATGGTGTCAATGGATCAGCTAACAAACTGAAAGTTAAATTTAAGCCGGACAATGTTACCGTTAATAATCAATACTATATTGCCCCTGTAAGAATCAGGGAAAATGGGGGAGCGGAGCTGGACTTTTGGTATAGCGGAAACGAGACGAAAGCCAATCAGCCGAAATATTGCTTTACTACCGCCGAGTCGAATATTTCTAAGGAGGTAATTTTCACTTTTGCCGATTCTCTTAATTTCTTAAGTAGTAAAACTTATGATGTTTACCTCGGGTTCTTGAGAGACGTGCCGGGAGATGTTTGCAGCAATAATCAAAATGTCGGCACCGGAGATCTTGTTCAGGGGTGGTGGGCGGCCAACGCTTCTAATACTTTAGTTTACTTCCAAATCGGGAATTAGTTTGCAATCAGTGAGCTAGTGATTTTATCTACTATACTAAATCAGCGATCGCTGATTTAGTATAGTA
>JACPLW010000009.1 GCA_016186325.1 Parcubacteria group bacterium
TGAATCGCCGTCGCTTAGTCCATCGGCCAGTTTGAGTCCGAGCTCTTCCGCCTCGCCATCGCTAAGCCCGTCATCATCAGAATCGCCATCGCTCTCGCCATCGGCATCTTTATCACCCAGCGCTTCTGAGAGTCCTTCGCTTTCACCATCGGCTTCTGAATCGCCGTCGCTCTCGCCAAGCGCCTCGCTTTCTCCGTCAGCGTCGCTTAGCCCTTCATCTTCCGAGTCACCCTCCCTCTCTCCAAGCGCTTCGGAAAGCCCCTCGCTTTCTCCTTCAGCGTCGCTTAGCCCTTCATCTTCCGAGTCACCATCACTTTCGCCTTCAAGTTCCGTTTCTCCGTCTGAAGCGCCGCAATCTTCTTCCGAGTCACCATCACTCTCGCCATCCAGTTCGCAGTCGCCGTCGCTTAGTCCGAGTGCTTCACTATCGCCCTCAAGTTCAGAGAGCCCGTCTGTTTCACCGTCTATTTCTCCAAGTATTTCTCCGTCAGAATCACCCAGCTTAAGTCCGTCAAGTTCACAGTCGCCATCGGAATCGCCGTCACCGAGTTTAAGCCCATCAAGTTCACAGTCGCCGAGCTTGTCGCCTTCAGCTAGCTTGAGCCCCTCGTCCTCGGAATCTTCTTCAGTCAGCCCGTCAGTTTCGGTTTCGGAAATAAAAACAATAAATGGTTTGGACAAATCATTTATAGCGAACATTAACGGGCTGGTAAAAGCGCAAGTAAATGAAGTAAATGGATTAGTATTGAATGATTAAAATTTTTCTCTGTGGATGAAATATTATTTTAGACAGAGTATAATAAAGGTATGTATCAAAAAATTGCCCACTTCATAAAATATCACAACGCCGTTACCATTGTTTTTGTTATGGTGTTTTTTGGTTTCGGCGTAAGCTACGCCGCCATTCCGGAGGTTCGCGACAGCGTTTATTCCAGCACGGAAACCGTTGTTTCCGTTGATAACGGCTTGATTGCTTCGGCCGATCTGGATAATTTTAATTTTAATTTGGTAATAAATTCCGTTACCGAAGACGATAAAAATTATTACGCCGATTATTCATATCAAACGCTGGCGATTATTGATGGAGTTTGGCAAACCAAAGCAATGGAAAAGACCTTAAAAGTAAGCAAAGCGGCCTTGAGCGGAAAAGATTTCGGGCTTTACGCGGCGGAAGAACTGGGGGAGTTCGTAAAATATGAATTGTCTTTCTTAAAAAGAGTTCAGAAATTAGAAAAAGAAAAGGGAGTATCCCAGAAAGCGGTCGCGGTGGCATATTCCGGACTTATCGGAAAATTATTGAATCCCAAAGAAAGAATTATAATGGGTTATAGCCCGGTCATAAAAGAAGTGTCGAAACAGGAAAAGGCCTTAGTGGTTCATCCTCCTTCCAGGCCTTCCGCTTCCGTGGAAACTTCAGCGGGCCAAGAAACTGCTGTCGTTGCGGAGCCAATCTCTACTCCTGCCGTAGAAACAATCCCGACGACTGCTTCAAGCAGTGTCGGGACTCCGACCTCGACTCCGTCTACTCCGACTGTAACGTCGGAGTCAACGGAACCGATAATAGAAGAAGCCGCTTCTTCCACGACCGAAGTTGCGCCAAGTGAGTGACATATATCAAAAATCCTGTATTAAGAAAGTCATGAGACAACATTCTTTTTTAATTTTATTTTTGTTTTTTGCCGCGGCAATTTTAATTCTGCCGAGTTTTGTTTTCGCGACTGATTTTTCAAGCGACAGTTTCAAAGTGCGTGACCCGGTGATGAATTCCGGAAGCTACGGAACATCGGAGAGTTTTAAACTATTCGGCTCAATAACGGAAATAGCCGTCGGCACAAGCACGTCTTTGTCTTTTGGAGACAACGCCGGTTTTCTTTATTTTCCTTTTGTTACTACGCCGGTAATTTCGGCAACTGCCGGCAATGCCCAAGCTTCGCTTTCGTGGACTTCGGCTTCGGCCGGTCTCGGCTGGTCGGTCGGGAGTTATTCTTGGGGAAAGTCAACAACGTCCGGCGGTCCCTATTCTTATACCAGCGCCAGCAGTAATTTAAGCGCTACGGCAAGCAGTTTAACCAATGGAACTACATATTATTTTGTTGTCAGAGTTTTAGACGCTTTTGGAACATCAATTGCCACTTCAACCCAGACATCGGCAACGCCGGTGGCTCCGCCAGCGGAAGAAGAGGAAGAAGAGCCGGCGTCGTCTGGCGGAGGCGGTGGAGGCGGCGGAGGAGGCGGTATTATTACTTCATCTTTCGGCAACAGCACCGTTATTTTTTCGGGCCGGGCGTACCCAAAAAGTACGGTGACGCTTTTAAAAGACGCGCAGGTTGCGGCTTCAACCATTGCCGGGCCCGATTCCAACTTTACGATAACTTTAAACAATCTCTCGGCAGGAAATTTTATTTTTTCGGTTTATGGCGAAGATAAAGACGGTAATCGTTCAAGCACGTTCAGTTTCACGGTAAGCGTTACGGCGAGTGTTACCACCAATGTCGGAGGAATTTTTATCGCTCCGACGATTTCACTTGATAAAAGCATGGTTAAACGCGGCGACAATTTGGTAGTTTTCGGCCAATCCGCTCCCGCCGCCGATGTTTTAATCACCATAAATTCCGATGAAGAATTTTATGGAAAAGTCAAATCCGACAGCGGCGGCGTTTATCTCTATAATTTTGACACCACGCCTTTGGATTTCGGAAGCCATAACGCCAAATCAAAAGCATCGCTTGCGGGGGCAATATCAAGTTTTTCGCAAGCGATAATGTTCAATGTCGGAACTCAAAATGTCGCGTATCCCAAAATTACCAAAAAGATTTTAAAAGGCGACGTTAACATAGATAGCAAGGTCAACTTGATTGATTTTTCCATTGTTGCTTACTGGTATAATCGCGCCAATCCGCCGGCGAAAGTTGATTTAAACGGCGACGGAAAGGTTAATTTAATTGATTTTAGTATTATGGCGTATTATTGGACGGGGTAGTAGAAATTAAAATTTTCAATTTTTAATTTACAATTTTCAATGAATTTTTAATGACCAAATTTACAAAACAAAAAACAATATTTCTATTTTTCATTTTTTATTTTCTGTTTCCTATAGTTTCTGCAAGTGCGGCGCGGCTTTATTTCGAGCCGTCAAGCGGCAACTTTTCTTTAAACGAAACTTTGGCGGTTGACTTAAAAATTGACACCGAGGACCAGATAATTAACAGCGTGGAAGGGCATTTGAACTTTTCTTCCGATGTTTTTTCGGTTGAAAAAATATCCAACGGCAATTCAATAATCAGTTTTTGGGTAGTGCCGGCTAAAGCGGAAAACGGAGAGATAACTTTTGCCGGCGTTATCCCCGGCGGCTACCAAAGCCAAAGCGGTTTACTGCTTAAAATATTTTTAAAGCCAAAAAAAGAAGGAAAAGGCGAAATTAATATAATGCAGAGTTCGCTGGTTTTATTAAATGACGGGCAGGGGACGCCGGCAGGAGTAAAAATTTCTAATTTACAATTTCTAATTTCTAATCAAAGCCCAAGCCCCAAATCCCAAGTTCCAAGCCCCAAAGATACCGAATCGCCGGAAGCGTTCACACCCCAATTGGGGCGCGATACCGATATCTTTGACGGGCAGTGGTTTGTTGTTTTTACCGCTCAAGACAAGGGAGGCGGAATCAGCCGCTATGAAATTGCTGAAAAACGCGGAAGTTTAACGCGAGAGTACAAGCAGTTGCCGTGGCAAACGGCCGAAAGCCCCTATGTCTTGAAAGACCAAAAACTAAAAAGCTACATATATGTTAAAGCGGTTGACCGGGCCGAAAACATAACAGTCGTTTATCTTTCGCCGCTTCGCGTTCCTTGGTACAAAAAACCGCTTGTGGATATAGTTCTCGGTATTATCATTCTTATTGTGTTATTATTAACAATAAGATGGCTGTGGCCAAAAATAATTCATTTAATCCACGAATAGCCACGAATAGATTACGAATGGCGACGAAAACATTCGTTGCTATTTGTATTGTTTTATTCGTTGCCATTAGTGGAGCGCAAGCTGCTCAAGCAGCGAGCTTGTATTTTTCTCCCTCTTCCGGCACTTATTCCACGGGCCGCAATTTTACCGTAAGCGTTAAGGTTTCAACAAATGTTTCGGCAAACGGAATTTCGGCGGTGATAAATTATCCCAATGACAAGCTTGAGGCCATAGGAATTTCTAAAACCGGCTCGGTAGTTAATTTATGGGTTCAGGAGCCGTCGTACTCCAATTCCGATTCTTTGGGCAACGTTCGTTTTGAGGGAGTTGTTTTAAACCCGGGTTTTACCGGCGAGGGCGAGGTGCTTGATATCACTTTCAGAGCTAAAGCCAAGGGCCAGGCGAATATAACTTTCTTTTCGGGCGCGGTATTGGCTAACGACGGCAAAGGAACCAACATTCTTTCAACTTTTCAAAACGCCAAAATTAACTTGGAAATCGGCGCGTCTTCAGGCCCTCAAGAGACGGGAGTATCCGGTTTGCCGCCATTGCCATTTATTAGACATTACATTAAAAACAAAGACGGCAATGTAATTTTTGTTAACGACAGTAATTCAAACGACGGGTATGCTAATAATTCATTTAATAAATTTGAATGGCTGATTCCCGCCGGAGTAAGCGGTGTTGCTCTTTTGCTCAATGACCGGCCAAGTTCCAATCCCGGCTCAAAATCCGACGGGCTTTTTGACAATAAAACTTATGAACTGGGCGATGGCGCTTATTATTTGCACATCCGCTTTATCAACGCTCTTGGCGCCGGCCCCATTTTGCATCATAAATTTATTATTGACACCGTTCCGCCGCCAGATTTCAATATTATTTTTCCGGCCGGAAATGTAACCACTAATCCGACGCCGAGTTTTCAATTCAACTTTAAAGATGCCATTGATGCCGCTGACATAGATTATTATCAGGTAAAAGTGAACGATGGCCAGTGGCTTGATGTCAAAAAACTGCTTTTAGCGGAAGCTTTATATGTCACTCCGAAATTATCCCCGGGGAATCACTTGATTACGGCGAGAGCCTACGATAAGGCCGGCAATTACGCGGAAAGCATGAGCGATATTACGATTTCGCCGACCATTGCGCCGGAAATAACCGAATATCCAAACAATGTGCTGCTCCCCGGCCAAACTCTGATCTTGAAAGGAACGTCGCTGCCATCGGTAAAAATAAAAGTTTATTTGACCAGAGACAGATACGAGCCGGTTGTTTTTGACGGCATGGCCGACAAAGGCGGCAATTGGCAGGCAACTTATAAAGAAAAAGCTTCTTCGGGAGTTTATGAAGTTTACGCCAAGCAATTTTTGGAAAATGGCGCCGAGAGCTTGCCGTCAAATTCGGTTTATATAGGAGTCAATTCTTGGTTCTGGCGCCTTTATCAATGGTTTAAAAATATCAGTATTTTTCTTTCGATCGGCCTCTTTGTTATCGTGATTTTACTGATGGCGGCGGTTTATTACCTTTATAAAAAGCGCGGTATCGGCAGTTGGCGAGGTTCTAAAAAAGAAATCAGAGAAGTAAAAGATGCGGTTTCTTCGGGATTTGAAAAAATAAAAAAAGACATTAAAAAACGCGAAGAACCTAAACAGATGCTAAAGGATATATCAAAAATAGAAAAAGAAATTGAAGAAGAAATAAAAGATGTTAAATAATCTGCGAATTTTTATATTCGTTTCTATTGGTTTTATATTTGTTGCCATTAGTGGAGCGAATGCCGCATCGGCGGCCAGTTTATATTTTTCTCCCTCTTCCGGCGCCTATCAAACCGGACGTAATTTTACGGTTAATATAAACGTCCAGTCATCCGCCTCGATTAACGCCGCCAGCGGCGCTGTTGTTTTTCCTACCGATAAATTGGAAGCGATTGGCGTTTCCAAAACCGCTTCAATTTTTAATTTGTGGGTTCAGGAACCGTCTTTTTCCAATGCCGGCTCTCAAGGCAATATCCGTTTTGAAGGAATTGTTTTAAATCCTGGCTTTGCCGGAACCGGAAAATTAATTGGCGTTACTTTCAGGGTAAAGTCACCCGGAACGGCGAACTTGGCGTTTACAAGCGGTTTAATTTTAGCTAATGACGGATTGGGGACGAATATTTTGTCTGACCTGGGCGCGGCTTCATTTACTTTAAGCCAAAGCGCGGTTACGGCTCCGGAAACAACCGTTGCGCCAACGGGCCTGCCGCCAAAACCCTTTGTGAAGCATTATGTTAAAGACGCGGATGGCGAATGGATTCTTGACCACGACTCGGAAACGCCTAAGGCCTACGTCAATAATAGGTTTAATAAAATGGTATGGGCGATTCCTCCCGGGATTACCGGAATTTCAAATTTATTAAATGACAAACCGAATTCCAATCCCGGTTCTCAAAGCGACGGTTATTTTGATAACAAGGTGTATGAATTAGATGATGGGACTTACTATCAGCACATTCGTTTTATTAACGCTTCCGGAGCCGGTCCGATTTCTCATCACAAAATGGTTATTGACGCGACGCCGCCCGAGCCGTTTAAAATTGATTTGCCTGACGGCGAAGTAACCGCCAATCCGACTCCAAGGATTTTGTTTGAAACCGCCGATAAAACTTCGGGGATAGACCGTTATGAAATAAAAATTGACGATGGCGAATGGTTTAACGCGGCTCAACTAAAAACCTCTTCGTATTTGCTTCCAAAACTTAAACCGGGAGAACACCAGATTTTTGTAAGGGCTTACGATAGAGCCGGAAATTACACCGAAGAACAAACGAAAATCATAATTTCGCCTATCGTTTCGCCGAAAATCACTGAATATCCGTCTAATATTATTTCTCCCGGTGAAAAGTTGGTAGTTAAGGGCGAGGCTTTGCCGAAAGCGGCGGTTGATATCTATATGAATAGAAAAGGCCAGGTTCCGATTATTTTTAGCGCTAAGGCCGATGAAAAGGGGGATTGGCAAGTAATATACGAAAATATAATTCCTTCCGGCGCCTATGAAGTTTGGGCGAAGCAGAGTTTAGACACGGGAGCCGAAAGTTTACAAAGCAACACTGTTTATATCGGAGTTAACTCCTGGTTCTGGCGTGCCTTGCAATGGCTGAAAAATATCGGCGGGATTATAGTTGTTGCGATATTCTTCATAGTAATTTTATCGGCCATCGCTTATTACTTATGGCATCGGTTTAGAATATGGCGGATTAAATTGCGGAAAGAAGTGCGCGAAGCCGAAAGCGCGGTTTCTAAGGGATTCAAGAAGTTGAAAAAAGAAATAAAGAGCGGTAAAACCGCTTCCAAGGTCGCCAAGGATTTATCTAGTATAGAAAAAGACATTGAAAAAGAAATAAAGGATATTAAATAAGGGTGTTTGCTTTTAGAGCGTTGATAAGTTAAAATTCAAGTTAATCATGCAAATACCAACCAAGGCGATGTTAAATGATTATTTTTCCCAGACACGGGTTGCTGTTAAAAGATTTCTTATTAAAAATATCGGAAAAGAAAAAGAAACAATGATTCGCTTTGAAAATATCAGCAAAATTTATAATAGCCACTCGACAGCGTTAAAAGATGTGAGTTTCGATGTTAAGCCTCAAGAGTTTATTTCTATTGTCGGACGTTCTGGTGCGGGTAAATCAACGCTTTTAAAATTGCTTATCGCCGAAGAAAAGCCGACCGGAGGTAAAATTTTTTTCAATAAAAGGAATATTCTTAACATGAATTCCGATGAATTGCCGATTTTGCGCCGGAAAATTGGAGCGGTTTTTCAGGATTTTAAGCTTCTTCCAAACAAAACCGCCTATGAAAATGTGGCTTTTGCCATGGAAGTAGTTGGCAAAAGCAATGCGGAAATAAAAAATGACGTCCCGAAAGTGCTTGATCTTGTCGGTTTAAAAAATAAAACCGGTAACTTTCCAAAAGAACTCTCCGGCGGTGAAAAGCAAAGAGTGGCAATTGCCCGGGCTCTGGTGCATCGGCCAGCTGTTATTGTTGCCGACGAGCCGACCGGCAATTTAGATCCGATAAACACTTGGGATATTATTCGTCTTCTTCTTAAAATAAATGAACTTGGAACAACGGTGATTTTAGCGACTCACGATAAAGAAATTATAAATGCCTTGGAAAAAAGAGTGGTCAGCTTAGATAAAGGAATGGTTATAAGAGATGAAAACCCCGGCCGCTACATTTTAAGTTAAATTTAAAACTTATGTTTATCGCGTTAAATAGAATAATAAAAGCAGGGCTTATAAATTTTTGGCGCAACGGCTGGCTTTCAATGGCGACTGTTTTAATAATGACCGTCGCATTAGTTGTCTGGACAACACTTTTTCTATCAAATGTAGCGCTTACTTCCGTGCTTTCTGTTTTATCGGAAAAAGTTGATATTAGTGTTTATTTCAGTTTGGATGCCAAGGAGGAAGATATTCTATCTTTGAAGTCCAATCTTGAAGGGACGAATGAAGTCGCAAAAATTGATTACATTTCTCAAGAAAATGCGCTTGAAATTTTTAAAAAGCGCCATTCTGATGACGAAATTCTTTTAAAGTCGGTAGGCGAACTAGATAGCAATCCTCTTGAAGCGAGTTTAAACATTCTGGCAAAAGACACGACCAAATATGATTCCATCGTTTCTCTTATCGGCGAGGATCAATATAAAAATTTGATAAGCAAGATAAATTATTCAGAAAACCGCGTGGCGATAGACCGGCTTTCTTATATTATAAAAGTTCTTCGCGAAAGCGGGCTTTTGGCAAGTTTAATTTTTGGTTTAATAGCGTTTCTTGTGGCTTTTAACACCGTGCGGCTCGCCATTTACTCATCGCGGGAAGAAATTACGGTAATGAAACTTGTCGGCGCCTCAAATCGATTTGTAAGGGGACCTTTTTTAGTCGAAGGAATCGTTCATGGAATTGTGGCTTCGGCGTTTTCTTTTATGGTAATAGTTCCTGGCATCAGTTTCATGGGGCCGAAATTGTTCAGCTTTATTCCCGAAATAAACTTAACACAATATTTTTACAATAACTTTTTTATTATCTTATCAATTCAAACCGCCGCCGGCATTATTTTGGGCGTCTTTTCAAGCTGGGTCGCAGTGAGGAAATATCTGAAAGTTTAAGAAAGTATTTAGCGGTGTTTTTTAGGGTGCGAGGATAAAAGTTATTTTATAACAATCTATAAGAAAATATATAGTAAACTATCCTTAAAACATCAATAAATTATTATAAAATTTCACTTTTACCATTTTTTATGATATATCATAAAAAATGGTAAAATATAAATTATGAAATATGAAAGTAAAGAAGTGATTAAATCAATATTAATCGGTTTGGGCATGGTGGGCGCCGTAATTATTGTCGGCGCCGTAGCCCCCGGTCTTTTTGAAATTTTCAGAAAGAAAAAAAATTTAAAAAACAAATACGATAAAAATAGCTTTAATCGCAAAGTAAATTATTTAAAAAATAATAAGCTCATTCAAGTAAGGGACAATTCCGACGGAACTTGCAAAGTTGAATTAACAGAAAAAGGACAAAGAAGAATTTTAAAGTACGATATAGACGATTTAAAAATCAAGCCTATGAAAAAATGGGACGGGAAATGGCGTTTTGTAATGTTTGATATTCCCGACAAATATAGAAAGGCATCAAATGCTTTTAGGGAGAAACTTAAAGAATTGGGTTTTTTTCAATTTCAAAAAAGTATTTGGATTAATCCTTATCCGATTAATTACGAAGTAAGTTTTATTTCTGAAATTTTTAATATCGGGAGATTTATAAAAACAGGGGAGATAATAAATTTAGAAGACGACGCGCAGCTAAGGTCCGAGTTTAAATTATTATAAAATTTCATTTACACCACTTTTTATGATATATCATAAAAAGTGGTTATTGAAAAATTAGATATTTTTTGGTAGTATGATTTTGTAATATGAAATGAAAATTAGTGTGTTATTACTTAATAAGTTATTTTTGCGGGATCGTCTAATGGTAGGACATTTGGCTCTGAACCAGAAAATTGGGGTTCGATTCCCTGTCCCGCAGCTATTGACAGATGATACTATTTATGATATTATGATAGCATATTTAAGCGTAGGCGTTCGTTAATATCTTAATACTTTTCCACTAAAAAGGGAGAAACGATGTTCCAGGAAATACTATTTTGTTTACGAAGGTTAACAAAACGATATTTGCCGATCGTTGGCGTAATGGGAAAGAATGACTATCATTTTTATTATGATGTTAAAGACAGAAGATTCTTCTTTGTGGGCCTACATGATGGAGAGATTTGTGAATTTGGAGATTTAATCATGTTACCGCCGGCTGTGTTAGAATTTCTTTCTAATCGTTTAATTATTGATGACACCATTAACCCGAATTTAGCTATCAGACTTCGTCAACTTGCGAGGCAAATGTAGTATAATTAAATGTTAGCACTCCCATGGTCCGTCCGTGGGAGTTTTCCTTTTTACCAACTTATAGGCAACCTCTTGTCATTGTCGGGTTTTCTGTTTTTATTATATTGTGTTAAGTTTAGAATAAGTTCTAATTAAAATTAAAAATTATGAAATACATTATAATAACTATTTTAATATTAGCGCTGGGTGGAATAACTTATTTTGCTTTTATAGATAAGTCCTCCGAACAGGTAAAAAATGATACAATTGATAAACAAATTAAAACTATGGAAAACGGATTAATTATAGAAGATTTGAAAATAGGCGAAGGCGCCGAGGCTAAGCCCGGAAACACCGTCACGGTTAATTATCTCGGGACGCTCGTTAATGGAACCAAGTTTGACAGTTCATATGATCGAGGACAGTCATTTTCGTTTCTCCTTGGCGGGGGACAAGTAATTCCGGGCTGGGACCAAGGGTTGGTTGGAATGAAAATCGGTGGAAAAAGAAAACTCACCATTCCGCCCGCTTTTGCATATGGTGAACAAGGAGTGCCGGGTGCCATTCCCGCGAATGCCACTTTAATATTTGAAGTGGAATTGCTCGGAGTAAAATAAATGATAAGATGAACGAAAATTTAGCTAAAAAGAAAATTATTATTCTCGGTGCCGGTTTTGGCGGTCTTTTTGCGCTGAAAAGCATTTATAAGTACGTCAAAAATTGGCAAGATCACGATATTGTAATAATAGATAAAAAAAATTATTTTCTTTTTACTCCGCTTCTTCACGAGGTAGCCACCGGCGGAATAGATCCCGGAGACATTGTTTTTCCGATTCGCGATTTGGCTAAAGGCGCAACAGAACATTTGGAAGCCGAAGTGTTAAGCATTGACACGCTTAAAAAATCGGTTACTACAAGTAAAGGCGAAATTTTTTATGACTATCTTGTCGCGGCTTTGGGAGCGGGAACTAATTTTTTCGGCGTTCCCGGAGCGGCTGAACACGCGTTTACTCTTAAAAATATTGACGATGCCCGGCGATTAAAAAATCATCTGGTTCATATTTTTGACGAAGCCAACAGCGAAGCCGATACAGAAAAGAAAAAAGATATTTTGCGAATTATTTTTATCGGCGGCGGCGCTACCGGCGTTGAGCTGGCCGCCGAAGTTGCCGAATTTCTAAAAGAGATTCAAGGAGAATACCCCGATGTTTCTTCAGATGCCGTTGAGTTTTATTTAATTGAAGCAGGGGATAAGCTTTTATCGGTTTTCCATCCTATATTTTCAGAGAAGGCGCTAAAAATATTGAATAAAAAAGGCTTTAAAGTGATTTTTAAAGACCCTTGCGCTAAAATTGATTCTAACGGCGTCACCTGTGTTTCTTTAAATACAATAAAAAGCCGGACGGTAATATGGACCTCGGGTGTTTTGCCTTCTCAAATCGCAATTACACCGGAGCCGGAGCGTCAAAAGGGACGGGTTGTTGTTGAACCGGCGCTAAATCTTAAAAACTTTCCGGAGGTTTTCATTTTGGGGGATCAAGCCGCTGTTGCCGATAAAAATTTTGGTATTTTGCCGACTTCCGCCCAAGTAGCGACCGAACAAGGGAAATTTATCGGTGAAAATATTGCAAAACTTATTTCTGGAAAACCGTTAAAAGACTTTCATTACAAGCATAGAGGAGATTTAGTTTCCGTGGGGAAGCGCAAGGCCTTTGCCCAAGTCGGCCGTAGTTTTATAAGATTTGATGGTTTTGTGGCCTGGTTTATATGGAGATTTAATTACCTTACAAAAATGCCCGGGTTTTCCAAAAAAATCCGCCTCTTTTTTGACTGGTTGATTTATCTTGTTTCAAAACGTGATATTGCCGAAATTTAGAATATGGTATAATTTAGAAATTAAAAATTAGAAATTTTAACCCATTCGACAAGCTCAGGGTTAATGCTGAGCCGAGTCGAAGCATTAAACATATGTTTGATTACAATAAATTGCCAAAATTAGAACAGAGAGTCGTTTTTACAGCAATTATTTTTTTGGCGTTTTTTCTGGCTTTTGCTGGGTTTAACCAGCTCATAAACGCCTGGAATAATTATCGCAATGCCGGAGCGATGGATACTTATAAGACCGTAAGTTTTACCGGCGAGGGTAAGATTAAAGCGGCACCGGATACGGCGCGGGTAGATATCGGACTTGTTACGGAAGGTAAAGATTCTATTACCGTTCAGAACGAAAACTCCGAAAAAATGAATGCCGTTATAAAATTTCTTAAAGATAAAGAAAAAATAGCCGATGCCGACATAAAAACAAATAACTATTCTCTTTCCCCAAAGTACGACTATGTTAAAGGAAAATCTGTTCTTTCGGGATATGTTTTGAACCAGACGGTTACAGTAACGGTTCGCGATTTAAATAGGGTTGGCGAAGTTTTGGACGGCGCCGTTACTAACGGTGCCAATCAAATAAATTCGGTTTCACTTTTTCTTGATAAGCCGGAAGAGCTTAAAAACAAAGCCCGCGAAGAAGCTGTAAAACAAGCAAAAGAAAAAGCGGTTCTTACGAGCTCGACAGCGGGTTTTAGATTGGGAAGATTGGTAGGTTTTAGTGAAGGATTCTCTGGCGAACCGCCGGTATTTTATGAAGCAATGGCAGTAAAGGGCGGCGCGGCGCCAGCGCCCCGGATAGAACCGGGCACGCAAGAAATAAGCGTTAACGTCACGCTGACATACATGATTAAATAAAAAATTATACACAATGTTTTGTGTAATACCTGAGATGGTGTGAATAAATTTTTACAGCAAAATTTGCTCCTGATTTCTGTTTTTATAACTGGGGCGTGTATTTTAATCATTGAAGTTGTGGCCGTTCGAGTTCTTTCACCCCACTATGGCAACACGATTTTTACAGTGTCCAGCGTTATAAGCGTGATACTTGCGGCTTTGAGCATCGGATATTACGCGGGCGGAAAATTTGCAGATCGCCATCCATCGTTACGATGGTTTTTTGGAATAATTCTTGTGAGCGGCTTGGTTGTTCTAATCATTCATTTTTTAGGCACAATAATTCTTCCAATTTTGGGCACCAGTCTTTCTCTCGTCAGCGGCCCGCTCGTATCTTCTTTGCTCCTATTTCTTGCTCCCGCCATTTTGCTTGGCACATTGTCGCCCTATGCTATCAAGTTGCAGAGCGTTCAAATACCAGAGCAAGGGATCGGAAGCGTTTCCGGAAAAATATTTTTTTGGTCTACTCTTGGAAGTATTATCGGCAGTTTGCTTGCTGGTTTTGTACTGATACCAAACTTCGGTATTGACTACATTTTTATTACCACAGGGATTGTTCTCTTTCTCCTCGGATTTATTCCACTTATAGCCCTCGGCCTCGATAAAAAACGCTTGGCATATTCTGCATTAGCCGTTGTCATTTTGGCTCTTGTCGCAGTCTTTACGGTTCAACAAATAAAAGGCGATGCCTTGTACAGCAAAGACGGCATTTATGAAAAAATTACAATCTACGACAACATACTTGGGAGCAGGCCAATACGAGTTTTCCAGCAAGATCGGAGCGCGTCAGGCGCGATGTTTCTTGATTCCGACGATCCAACCGATTTGGTATATGAATACACAAAATACTATTCTCTCTACAAAATTTTCAAGCCAGATGTTCAGAATGCTCTCGTTATAGGCGGCGGTGCGTATTCTGTGCCAAAGGCACTGTTGGCGGAGCTACCAAATGCAACCATTGATGTTTCCGAAATTGAACCATCGCTGTTTGATTTAGCAAAAGAGTATTTCAATGTTGAGGATACTCCGAATTTGTATAATTACACCGAGGATGGCCGCCGTCTGCTTCGGGATTCTGATAAGAAATATGATTTGATATTCAGCGATGTGTACTATTCGTTTTTTTCTATTCCTGCCCACTTCACAACGCAGGAATTTTTTACTATCGCGAAAGAGAAATTATCTAGCGACGGCGTATTCATCGCTAATTTGATTGGGGATTTGTCGAGACAACAGCCGTCGCTAATTTTCGCCGAGATCAAAACTTTCCAAAATGTTTTTCCAAACAGTTATTTTTTTGCCATTAAAACTCCCGAAAAGACGGACTTGCAAAATATAATTTTCGTGGGGTACAAGAGCGATAAAAAGGTAGATTTGAATGCAGTTTCGATTCTACAAAATAAAAACTCAATCATAAGCTCGCTTCGCGATAAATTTATTAATCTTAATAAATACGACTTATCTCCATATCCAATTCTGACTGATAACTATTCTCCGGTTGAATATCTAACTGCAGAGGTTCTTCGGCGCATGTCTAAATAAAAGTTTTTATTAAAATCCGGAAACTTCCAAGATATCGCCCTCTATAATTAGATTTTTTGTTGTAAAATCTCCGTTAACTTTAATTGCGAAGCGTGCCGGCGATTTTGATGTGTAAGTTGGGCAAGTTGAAATATCTGGTGCGCAGGGATTCATTATCATTATTTCATTAATTCGACCTTCGGTATTTATAAATATAATCTCAAGCGGGATTAAAACATTTTCTATCCAAAAACTCTGAATTTTTTCTTCCGGAAACACAAAAAGCATTCCGGAATTTTTGTTTAATGAAGATTGGTTAACTAGTCCTTTTTGCTGTTCTTCCGGTGTTATCGCATATTTAACGCGTATTTTTACCGTTCCCGTGACGGTATAAATAGTTATAGTGTTTTTCTCGACAAATTTCAGGTACTGTTGGTAGATTATTGTTCCAGAGAGAGAAATGGCGAGAAAAATGGATATCCACAGGAATGGTCTTTTTGAATCAATAAGCATGCTCTTTCAATTATTCCACAATTTAATTAAAATTAAAACAATGTCTCCCGAAACTGAAAACAAAAAAACTATTTGGTTTTTTTCTTTGGGCGCGTTTTTAAACGACTTGGGCTATTATGCCGTTATAACGATATGGCCTATTTTTGTTACTTCAGTCATCGGCGCTTCCGTTACTTTTTTGGGTTTTATCGACGGCTTAGGCGATGCTTTTGTATCGCTGTCACAGGCCGGTTCCGGTTTTTTATCCGATAAGCTAAAAAAGAGAAAAATCTTTATTTGGCTTGGCTATTTTTTCGCCTTTATTTCACGAATAATTTATGCTGTTTCTTACCAACCGTGGCAATTAATTCCCGGAAAAATTTTAGATAGATCCGGCAAAATGCGAGACGCGCCGCGAGATGCCATTGTTGCCGATATAACGTTGCGTGAAAAACGCGCTTACGCCTTCGGGACACTTAAGGCTGCTGATAGAGGCGGAGCTGTTTTTGGGCTTCTTGCGTCCATTGTATTGGTTGGTTATTTCAGTTATCGGCAAATGTTTTTTTTAGCGGCGATTCCGTCGCTTATCGGAAGTTTTATTGTTTTGTTTTTTGTTCGGGAACACGCAAGAGCCGACTATCTTAAACCGGCGTTTTCGTTTAAATTTATCAGTCGAGATCTTAAAATTTTTACATTAACTTCGGTAATCTTTACTTTAGGCGCGTTTTCCGACTCATTTTATATTTTGGCGGCAAACAGGTTTGGTGTTTCTTTGAAATTCGTGCCATTATTTTTTCTCGCGTTTTTACTTTGTTCTTCGGTGTTTGCCATTCCGTTTGGAAAGCTTTCCGATAAAATAGGCCGGCGTTTCGTGGTTGCCATATCGTTTATCCTCTTTATAGTTGTTAATTTAATTTTCATATTTTATAACTCATTTTGGATGATTTTTATCGCCTTCGTTGTTTATGGGATTCATAGCGCGGCTTATGAGGGTAACTTAAAAACCATTGTCGCGGAGTTCGCGCCTTCTTCACTAAGATCAAGCGTAATAGGCAGTTTTCAAATGCTAATCGGCCTTACGGCGCTTCCGGCTTCTCTTATCGCCGGAATTTTGTGGGACGGCATCGGGCTAAAGGCGCCTTTTGTTTTATCTTTATCGCTTACTTGCGTCGCGCTTTTGATTTTGATTTTCGTGCATGAGCCAAAAGAAGTATAAAATTATAGAAAAATTGCTTTTTTACTAAATTTCATTCATCATTATTAGCGATGGATAATATTTTTTTAATTTTATTCTCAATAATCATTGGCGCCGTTTTAGGCGGTTTTATTTTTTATCTGTTAAAAAATAAAAAAATGAACTCCGGCGAAGAAATCGGTAAACTGGGAGAACGGCTTGAAACGGCAAATAAAATCTTTGCCGATCAGTTCAGGCAGATTCGTGAAGAAATAAGCGGATCTCATCACAAAGAATTGGAATTGCGCGATAAATCAAGCAAGGATATGCGAGATCAAATGGAAAAATTTACCGGAGGATTTGCCCAGATGACAGAAATGTTCAGCCAGGTTCAGAGCCAAATTAAAGAAGTTTCTTCGTTTCAAACAATTTTTAAAAGCCCGAAGCTGACCGGTCAGTGGGGTGAAGCGTCTTTAGATTATATGCTCAGCCTTTATTTTCCGAGACGCGATGCTTATGAGCTTCAATATCAGTTTTCATCCGGTGAAGCCGCGGATGCTATTTTAAGGTTGCCAAACGGAAGAATTTTGCCTATTGATTCAAAGTTTCCTCAAGATAATTTTAATCAGTTTATAAATGCTGTCGATGTTTCTTTAAAAGAAGAGGCGCGGAAATCTTTAGTAAACAGAATAAAACAAGATGTAAGCGATATCGCCGCTAAATATATTTTACCGAATGAAAATACCATGGACTTTGCGATGATGTATATACCGGCTGAAAGTTTATATTATGAAATTGTCACCAAAGAAGACCTAACGTCTTTTGCTTGGAATAAAAAAGTTTTTTTAACCTCACCAAACACTTTTATTTTGACCCTGGGAGTTATACAGCATTGGTTTAAAGATACGGATATCACCAAAAAAACAAGCGAAATTTTAAAAAAACTGCAACGTATTGCCATAGACGGAGAGAAACTCGGAGAATCATTCAGAAAACTCGGGAATCATATTTCTAGTACCAAAAGCTCTTACGATGACGCTGAAAAAAGAGTCGGCATGTTAGTTGACAGGGTAAATAACGTCGGGAATTTAATTGATATTGACGAAACTAAAGAACTAAAATAATGCCAAATCACATTGTACTAGACATTGAAACCCAAAACTTGTTTTCTGATGTAGGCGGACAAGAAAATTTAACAAAGCTTCTTCTTTCGGTGGCAGGCGTTTATTCCTATGCCGATAAAAATTTTCATACGTTCAACGAACAAGAAATGCCGCTTTTTGAAAAAATGCTTGAAAAAACAAATCTGATAATCGGTTTTAACATTAATCACTTTGATTTGCCGATTTTACAGAAGTATCTCAAAGTGGACTTAAGTAAAATCCCAGTACTGGATATCATGAATGAAGTTGTTAATGCCGTCGGCCATAGGGTAAAGTTAGACGATCTTCTTACGAATACCTTAAACCAGCAAAAAAGCGCCAATGGCCTTTTAGCCGTTCAATATTTCAAGGAAGGAAAATTGGACGAACTTAATAAATATTGTCTTGACGACGTGAGGCTTACGCGTGATCTCTACGAACATGGCATCCAAAACGGCGAAATAAAATTTACCGCTCGCGATGCTAATTTGCCGTACGTTAAAACAATAAAAGTTGATTGGACTAAATATTCTAATTTAAAAACCGAAACCGCCGGATATACAATTCAGAATTTATTTTAGGGATATTATGGGTGAAACGTTTTTAGATAAAATAATAAATGAAAGCTTTAATCGTGAGCCATACGTCAAAAAGAGCTGGTGGGCAACCGATTTGAATTCGTGTCTTCGGGGCGCGTTCTATCGCCGCAAAGGCCTGCCGCCGACCTCAACTATTCCGCCGGATAGAATGGGGATCATGGAAGTGGGAAAGATAGTTGAAGAGTGGATTGTTAATAAGGTTAAACAATCCGGCAGTTTAGTTGCCGAACAATTGAGGGTTGAGGCGCCGGAATATGAGGCGTCCGGCAAGGTGGATCTGATTTTAAATGAAGGCGGAAGGCCGGTACTTTATGAAATAAAATCCACCAATTCTTATAGTTTTAAATATAAAATCAAAAGTAAGGAGGCCCAGCCTCAACATAAACTGCAGGCATTGTTTTATTTGTGGCGGCTTAGAAAAACCGGCCATCCGGAGCTGCCGGAAGTGAACTTTAAGAGCATTGAAGGACGTATTATTTATGTTTCGCGAGACGATTTAAATCGGCTCATTATTCCGGTCAATTATTCTGAAGAATTGGTAAATTCCATGATAGGGCAACTGGAAACTTTAAACAGTTCGTGGAAAAATGATGAATTGCCGCCGGTGCCTGATCCGGTTATTTTTGACGAAGAAAAAGGAAAATGGATTATAAATTGGACCTGTGAATTCTGCTCTTACCATGAACTTTGTGCCGGCCGCGACTGGCGCACTAAGGCCGAACAAGAAGTTAAAGAGCGAAACGGCGCGTTAAGTTAATGAAAAGAATTTATCTTGATTATGCGGCGACCACGCCGGTTGATAAGGAGGTTTTAAGGGCAATGATGCCTTATTTTTCTGATAAATTCGGAAATGCTTCTTCGGCGCATTCTTTTGGGCAGGAGGCGATAGCGGCGATTGATGAGGCGCGGGAGAAAATCGCCAAGCTTTTAAATTGCCGATTTGATGAAATTATTTTTACCGGCTCGGCAACCGAAGCGAATAATCTCGCAATTTTATCAGCATCATCAGCCAGCGATCGCAATCTGGTGAAGACAATGCACTTTATAACTTCAGTTATTGAACACGAGTCGGTTCTTGAGCCGTTAAAGGAGCTCCAAAAAATAGGCCATGAAATAACTTATTTACCAGTTAATAAAGATGGGTTTATAAACATTTTTGATTTAGAAAAGATGATTAAAAATAACACAGTTTTAGTAAGCATAATTTACGCGAATAACGAGATAGGAACAATTCAATCGGTTAAAGAAATCGGAAAACTTTTAGAAAAAATAAATAAAAAAAGACTCGAAAGCGGGCTTTCAAAAATATATTTTCATACCGACGCGGTTCAGGCATTTCAGTTTCTGGAATGCCGCCCTGATTGGCTCAAGGTTGACCTGATGACTTTTTCCGGACACAAAATTTATGGGCCAAAAGGAATAGGCGGGTTGTACGTCAGAAAAAACTCGCCGATTTCTCCGGTAATTTCCGGAGGCGGTCAGGAATTTGGTTTGCGTTCAGGCACGGAAAATGTTGCAGGTATTGCAGGTTTTGCCAAAGCAATTGAGCTTATTTTCAAAAATAAAGAAGCGCAATTTAAGCATATCCTTGATTTGCGTGACAAATTGCTAAATTATATAATTAAAAATAATGAAGAAATTAAGATAAACGGTTCTATAAGCAATCGCTTGCCGAATAACCTAAATTTAAGATTCCCTGGAGTAAGCAACGAAACGCTTCTTGTGGCTTTAGATCAAGCGGGAGTAGCGGTTTCGGCCGGTTCAGCCTGTTCTTCAAGGGCGTTAAGCGTGTCGCATGTTTTAAAGGCTATCGGTCTTAACGAAAAGCAGGCAAAGGAAAGCATCAGAATAACTTTGGGAAAAAGCACCAACGAGAAAGAAATTAAAAAAGCCGCGGAAATAATAAATAAAACAATAAGAAATTTAAAAGTTTAAAAATGAAAGAATATTCATTAAAAGAAGTTATTTTAATAGCGTTTACCGTAAGCTTTATTACGGCTTTTGCCGTTAGCAGCCCATTAGGTTCTTCAATAACATCAAATGCGGCAGTTTATGATTTTTTACAAAAAACTCCTTTTTTAAATTGGTTTTACCCTGAAAAAGTTCAGCTGCCAAATTTAAACCAGTCAGTTGTTTATGTGCCAATCGGCTACGAGGCCCAAGTTATAAACGCGGTTAAAATAGCCTCGCCGGCGGTGGTAAGCATTGTCATTACCAAAAACGTTCCGATTATAGAACAGTATTATTCTAGCCCGTTCGGGGACGACCCGTTTTTCAAGCAATTTTTCGGAGATATTCAAATTCCTCAGTTCCGTCAAAAAGGATTTCAAAAGCAGGAAGTAGGGGGCGGTAGCGGATTTATTATTTCCGGTGACGGCATGATTTTAACAAATCGCCACGTGGTAGCCGACACGCAAGCAGAATACACGGTTTTCACAAATGACGGTCAAAAGTACTCGGCGAAAGTTCTGGCACGCGATTCAATTAACGATATTGCGGTAATAAAAATTGAAACTTCAAATTTGCCAACCGTAAAACTGGGCGATTCCGATGCCGTTCTGGTAGGCCAGGCCGCGATTGCCATCGGGAACGCTTTAGGAGAATTTAGAAACACCGTCAGTGTAGGCGTTGTTTCTGGTTTAGCGCGCAGTGTTACTGCTACCGGCGGCGGATCGACTGAAACAATTTATGACGTTATCCAAACCGATGCTTCAATAAATCCCGGCAATTCCGGCGGTCCGCTTTTAAATCTGAAGGGCGAAGTTATCGGTGTTAACACGGCGATGGTTTCTGGCGCTCAAAGTATCGGTTTTGCCATCCCGATTAATCAAATAAAACGAATTGTAAACGACATTCGTGTTTTTGGAAAAATTAAGACTCCCTATATAGGCGTAAGATACATAACCATTACCACTGCTTTAAAAGAATCAAAAAAACTGCCTTTTGATTACGGAGCGCTAATTGCCAAGGGGGATAAAGGCGAATCCGGAGTCATTGCCGGTTCACCGGCCGATAAAATCGGCCTAAAAGAAGGTGACATCATTTTGGAATTAGGGGGTTATAAAATTGACCGCGACCATCCTTTAATTTCCAGAATAAATCTTTTATCTGTCGGCGGTAAGATAAAAATAAAAGTTTGGCAAGACGGCGAGATTAAAGTTATTGAAATAATACTGGCTGAAAAGCCATAAAGTAGTGAAAAAGTTTTTAACTCCAAAAATTTTTTCTGTATTGTCGCCGCTCATTGTATTTTTCGTATCCGGTATAGTTTGGCTGATGATTTTAACTCAAAGATTAGGATTCTTTTCGGGACTTTTATTGTTAAGTTTTTTCACATTTTTATTATTTTGGAGGGGATTGTTAATCAGTCGTCAAGCCGGAGAACTTTTCGGTTTGAGAGCTAAGCACAAAATATTTATTGTTTGCGCGGCAGCAACTCTGGGTTTTAGCGAGTTAATCTGGACCATTTCATTTTTACCTTTTGCTTTTTTTATTCTTAGTGGTATTTTTGCGGTAATTTTTTCAATATGTTTTGATATTTTGAAAGAATATTTTAAAAGACGGCCGGGTTTATTTAGAGATTATGATAAAGGAGGCTATAAAAAAATTTTATATAAAGATATTTGCGGCGGCGCTATTCTTATAATAATTTTTATATTAATAAGTTCTTGGTTGCCAGCGCGATACTAATATGAAAAAATACACTGGAATATTAAGAAGTTTTGCAGTTTTTGGGCTTATTTTAGGCGCGGGCTTGTTCGGATTATGGTTTTTAGGAAAATACGGAACCGAAATAAAGATAAAAAATCCGGATGCGGCAAGAACCTCTCAAAACATATCCGAAAGCGAAAAAGACGAGTTCTATAATATGGGCGGTAAAACACCGCAGGAAACAACTTCACTTTTTATAAGCGCTCTAGAAAAAAATGATTTGGCCTTAGCCGTTAGATACTTTGTTCCCGAAGCAAGAGAAAAAGAAGCGGAGAATTTAACACTTCTTAAAGACGCTAATATTTTAGGTGATTTAATAAGCGATTTAAAAAATTTAAAAAATGGCAGCGCAATGGGCGATGCTCGTTATCTCTTTAAAATTTTTGATGAAACGGGACAAGAGGCCGCCGAGGTGGAACTCATTAAAAATAAAAGCGGTTTCTGGAAGTTATTAGCGCTTTAATAATAATGGATTCATATTTGACTTATTGTTTAATATAAGATATACTGTGGATAAGTGGATGATGGTCTCGCAAGGGATCACCGATTCAATGTCGGTATTAAGCCCCGTTCGCGGGGCTTTATACTATCAACCCCGCAATTTACGGGGTTGATATTCATTAATAACCGCCCTTAAAGGGATCCGGGAAAGGCTAAATCCCAATTCAAATGTCTTTAAGTGGATTGCTTTTACACCGGACCCCTTTAAAAGCGATTTATTTAATTATATCTGTATCTTATTGTATAATACAAATAATGTATCTTGGTGATGAAACGCAAAAAGAAGCCTTAACGTTTTAATAACAAACAACATGAGAATCAATATCAAAACAACAAATTTTAATTTAACGCCGGCGATTCAAACTTATCTTGAGGAAAAATTGAATTCTCTTAACAAATTTTTACCGAATGACGAAAGCATTTCAGCCGATGTCGAGCTTGGTAAAACCACCCGCCATCATCAAAAGGGAGATATTTTTGTAGCGGAAATTAACTTAGCTCTTCCGGGCTACTTAATACGGGTTATTGCGCAAGAGTGGGATTTAAGAGTTGCTATTGACCGTGCGAAAGACGAACTTCAGAGAAAAATAAAAGATAATAAAGAAAAAAATATTTCTCTCTACAAAAAGGGGGCGCGCATGTTTAAAAAATTATTAAAAGGCGGGTAAATTACTGGCACATTTAATTTCGAAGGATTGACACATTCGACTACGCTCAGTGTCAATCCTGAGTAGAATCGAAGGATTAACACATTCGACTACGCTCAGTGTCAATCCTGAGTAGAATCGAAGGATTGACAAGCTTTAAAAAAACATGGGATAATTTGTCGTTCTTTCAAAGTTAAAAATTCTTTTAAGAAACCGAGGAGTCGGCGATGAGAAGGAGAGAATGGATGATAGTTAAGGTGCCTTACGGAGGCGGATATAATCATTTAAATTTAGCCAGCCCCAAAAATACCCGCCGGGCGCCCGATGCGCTTCATAAAGAATTTATAAGGCAAAGCATTTTTCTCTCGAATAACGGCGCGGAAATCAAGAACTTGGAATGGCATACAATCGACATAGATTTTTGGTTTCAAAATGATGTTGATAGTTGGTGGCGCATGAATAAACGCCTGCTTACGGAGTCGACCTCGTTGTTCCATGACAAAAATGTTTTATTTTTAGGAGGTTCTCATACTGTAACTTACACGACATTTTCAGCGCTTAGTAAGGCAACCAAAGAACAATGCGGTCTTATCGTTTTAGACGCTCATCCCGATTGCTGTCAAAAGGCCGGTTGGCCAATCCACTCTGATTGGCTTCGTAAGTTGGTAGAAGAAAGGCGAGTCAACCCAAAGAATGTTCTTGTTATTGGTATCAGGCAGATGGAAAAGCAAGAATATGAGTTCTTTAAAAGCCGCGGAATTGAGTATTTCCAAATGTCTGTAATAGACGATCCAAAAGTTTGTATTACAGACAATCTGCTGTTGGCAGCTTGTTTGAAAAAGTTAGGCAATCTTGAAGCAGCCTATCTTTCTATAGATATTGATGTAGTTTCCCAAGCATTCGCGCCCGGTACCGGCTGTCCGAGTCCCGGCGGGTTAACCGATAGTGAACTTATTTATTTGGTAAAACAGTTAAAATTCAAATTGCAGAATTTGAAAGCCGCAGATTTGGTTGAAATTAATCCCTTAAAATGGTGGCAGAAACTGGTTTTACGCCGCGATCAAACAGTCGACCTGGGTGTCAAGATCATAAAAGAAATTGTTTCCTAAGCCCCTTTAAGGGGTTTTTACATTAAGTTTGTAAAATCAGTTATTTTACTGTAAAGTTATGTGATTATGTCAAGCATACTATCGCGGATTTTTGGCGATGCCAATGAAAGATATTTAAAAGGCGTTGTGCCAATAGTAAAAAAAATAAATTCCCTTGAAGAAGGTTTTTTAAAGCTTTCGGATGAAGATTTAAAAAATAAAACTGAAGATTTTAAAAAACGTTTTTTAAGCGGAGAATCGCTTGATGATATCCTTCCCGAGGCCTTTGCTCTCGTAAGAGAAACGGCCAAACGCACTCTTAATCAGCGTCATTTTGATGAACAGCTCATAGGCGGCATCGCCCTTCATAAAGGGAAAATAGCCCAAATGGCAACAGGCGAAGGTAAAACATTAACCGCGACTTTGGCGGCCTATTTAAATGCCATACCCCATGCAGTGGGACAAAAAGATAGGGGCGTTCATATTATTACCGTTAATGATTATCTGGCACGGCGCGATACGGTTTGGATGGGTCAGATTTATAGTTTTTTGGGTTTAACGGTCGGCTGTGTTAATTCTGATAATAGTTATATTTATGACCCGGCTCACACGGAAAAATTACAGGATATTGAGAGAGATGAAACCGGAAGTTTTAAAATAATTCATGAATTTTTGCGTCCAGCAGCTAAAAAAGATGCCTATAATTGCGATTTAGTTTACGGCACTAATACCGAATTCGGATTTGATTATTTACGGGACAACCTAATTGCCGATTTATCGCAAGTGATAAGCCCAGGCCGTGCTTTTGCCATTGTTGACGAAGTAGACAGTATTTTGATTGACGAAGCGCGAACACCGCTTATTATTTCCATGCCGGACGCGGAATCGCCAAAACTGTATGAAACATTTTCCAAAATCGTACCGCGACTAAAAGAAAACGAGGATTATAATGTTGATTTAAAAATGAGAACAGCCGTGATTAGCGATTTGGGTTTAAACAAAGTTGAAAAAATACTTGGTTTAGGAAACATTTATGACGAAAAAGGAGCTCGCTATGTTCACCATTTGGAACAAGCGCTTCGGGCACAGGCTCTTTTTCACAAAGATAAAGATTATGTCGTTAAAAACGGCGAAATTATCATCGTTGATGAATTCACCGGTCGTCTTTTGGCTGGCCGGCGATACTCCGAAGGGCTTCATCAGGCAATTGAGGCTAAAGAAGGCGTAAGAGTTCAGCAGGAATCACGAACATTGGCCACCGTTACTTTCCAAAATTTTTTCCGCCTTTACGAAAAACTCTCCGGTATGACAGGTACCGCCGCCACCTCCGCGGAAGAATTCCATAAGGTTTATAACCTAGGCGTTGTTATCGTGCCAACTCATAAACCGATGGTAAGGAAAGATTTGTCTGATCGGATTTATAAAACCGACGAAGCTAAATTTCGCGCTGTTGTCGGCGACATAAAAGAACGGCACGAAAAAGGCCAACCGGTTTTAGTCGGCACTATTTCCATACAAAACAATGAACGGCTTTCGCAAATGCTTTCTCGCGAAGGGATAAAACATGAAGTCTTAAATGCCAAACAACACGAAAGAGAAGCGGTAATTCATGCTCAAGCCGGACGTCTTGGCGCCGTAACTGTTGCCACAAACATGGCCGGCCGCGGCGTTGATATTATCTTGGGAGGAAACCCCCAAGACCCTGAACAGAGTCGAAGGGTTCAGGAATTAGGGGGTCTCCACGTTATTGGGACCGAAAGGCACGAAGCACGGCGGATTGATAATCAACTAAGAGGGCGGTCCGGAAGACAAGGCGACCCGGGTTCTTCGCAATTTTTTGCTTCTTTGGAAGATAATCTTTTAAAAGTTTTTGGCGGAGAAAGAATCAAAAATTTAATGGAAACTTTGAATATTTCAGAAGACCAGCCGATTGAAGCAGGCCTTGTATCTCGAGCCATAGAATCGGCCCAGTCAAAAATTGAAGGATTTAATTTTGACGCGCGAAAGCACATTCTTGAATATGACGATGTGATGAACCAGCATCGGACTTTGGTTTATAAAAAAAGATACGAAATTTTGTCGGGATTTTCCCGCGAAGAATTAATCACGATATTCAAAAAACAAGTTGGCAACGTAATAAATTTTCATATGGCAGGCGATAATCCCGATGTTTGGAACAGGGAAGAAGTTTTTGAAAATCTTAGAATGTTTTTTCCGGTAAACGACGGGGAAAAAGAATTTTTGGCGGTAAAAAACGATAGAGAAGAAATAAAGACTCACTATGAAAATATGGCGGAAGATTTATATAACCAAAAAGAAAAAGAAATTGGGATTGGATTAATGGGACAAATCGAAAAAATGGTTATGCTAAATATTTTAGATAATTTCTGGATGAATCATTTGGAAGATATGGAGTATTTGCGCGACAGCGTGCGGCTTCGGGCCTATGGCCAGAGGGACCCTTTAGTTGAATACAAACAAGAAAGCCGGAAACTTTTTGGCGACATGCTTTTGAACTTTGAGTCGCGGGTTGCGGCGATGATATTTAAAGTCGCCTCGCCCCGAGCGCAAAACATTTCTATACAGCCAACGCCAATATCTAGTAAACCTGCTGATTCAAGAAAAGAGGTTGGCCGTAACGATCCTTGCTGGTGCGGTAGCGGGAAAAAATATAAGAAGTGTCACATGACGTAGGGATGACCAAAAAGGTCTAAAAAGACCTTAAAACAAGCCAAAACCACAAACCCGACATCTGAAAAGATGTCGGGTTTTTTGTATATCCAACAGAAAGTGTCATAGAGATTTAGTAAAAAAATAAGTCAAAAACATGAAAAATTCACATTTAGAAAAATCAGAGCGAAACCAGCAGATCAGGAAATTGCTGGCCAGCGGAAAAAGCCAGGTAGAGATCGCGAAGGAGTTCAACATCACTCCCCAGCGACTCGGCCAGCTGGTGCAGAAATGGGAATGGCAAGGACTGCTCGAAAGAAACGAGCAGGGATTTGCCATGCCCCCAAAAGGTCGAACACCAGCCAAAGTTATCCACAACCAATCAAAATCATGAATTACGACAAATACCAATTTGTCCTCGACTGGGATGAACTCCCCGAGGACTTCAAAGAAGAAAAGATCACCGAGTACATCGAGAAAGGTGAAAAACGAGAATGCGAGGAATGCGGCGGAAGCGGCTCAACCTCGATACCGGCGAGCCAGGAAGCCGGCGAGATCAGAGACGAGGAAGCCCAGACATGCAACCACTGCGGCGGATCAGGCGAAACGGCTCCCGATCCAGACGATCAAAACCAGAGAGACGAAGCCGAAAAAGAGATCGAAGCACATTTCCCGATTTATTTCTAAAGGTCGAATTAATAAACCAATTAAAAATTACAACCATGACAAAAGCGCAATTGAAAAAAACCATCGACAAGGAGATTCGAGCGATGCGAAGCAGAATCACCGACATCGTAAAAAACCGAATCGCCGATCAAATCATCGATGATCTTGGAGACGAGACCGGCGAACTGATGGGAAAGCTGACGGTGGACTTCGTAGACGACTCTAAACTTACCGATTACGCCTACGGAAAGATATACGATGCCCTGCTCGAGGAACTGATCAAGTACCTTAAAAACCCGCGATAAGAACCATGAAAAATTACTACATCAAACTGACCGTCCACGATCCCTATCCGAAGCATTACGAGTCGACGGATCAGGGATCGAATGTGGCGATAGCGGTGAAGCGTGCCATCCAGAAGTTCA
>JACPLW010000010.1 GCA_016186325.1 Parcubacteria group bacterium
CGGCCGCAAGGCATTTCACTTGTTTTGAAAAACAGTGCCGAGAAGTGGCCGGGTCAGGAGCGAATACTTGCGGTACTGGCGGACTTGTATGCGGAGCGCTCGCTACGTACTTGCCCGACCTGGTTGTGTCGCATACGCCGGAAGTAGAAACCGGCGCGTTCGAAATCGGCCGTACTGCGACGATAAGCGGGAAGATTCGGAATAACAGCACGATTCCCATAACAGTGCCTTTTGACAACGCATTCCTGATTGATCTAAACAATAACGGAACAATTGATTTGACTCTGAACGCCAAGTTCTATGTCGCGTCGCGAAAAGGCATTCCACGGATTCTTGCTTCGGCCGCCCTTCCTCCGGCAGACCTTAATTTGCCGCTTCCTCCGACGGTGGGTCAACTTGGTTCGGAAACCGAGGTAAAGGTTATCTCTGGTAATTGGAGCAACATTCCGGCCGGGACCCATCGGATTTTCCTTTGCGGCGATTCAGGCGGCGAGGTTACCGAATCCAATGAGACTAATAATTGTAGTTCATTTATCGCCGAAATTACTGCGCCACTTACCAGCGGGCCTCTGAATATCGATTCATGTTCCGCATCGCCTTCAAGCGTTGGAGCAGGGGACGAGGTATTGTGGTCGGCAACGGTCAGCGGCGGAACCGGTCAGTATGCGTTCTCTTGGTCAGGTAGCGAGCCGCTTGAGGGCAGAAATACTAACCCGGCGCTTGTGACGTATTCCGCGGCAGGTACTAAGTCGGGGTCTCTTACGGTTACTTCCGGCAGTGAAACGGCAAATCGGGGTTGCGGTACGGTGTCAGTAGTTGCTGGAATTGTGAGCTTTACTGCAAGCCCATTAAACATTGTCCCCGGCCAGTCGTCCACTCTTTCGTGGAATTCCGACGGCCTTGGCAATTGTGTTATCAATCAAGGAATAGGACCGGTTTCTTCCCCGACCGGCACCAGGATCGTGAGTCCGGAGAACACGACGACCTACACGCTTACCTGCGACGGTGCGTCTCGAAACGCGACAGTTACGGTTGGTTCTGTTCCGTCGTTTGAAGAGGTGCCGCCGGAATAAAAGCGCTCGCCATATGTCGGAATTTTTCAGCCTGCGGTGTAAACAAATCCTCCTTGGAGTTTCATAAAATGAATAAGAGGAATGCGAAATAAGCGCATTCCTCTTATTTTATTTCAACTCCTTCGTCGATTTGTAGTTACACCTCCGTCAATGAAAAATTCCGACATACGGCTCGCTTTGGTCATACGAAAACGTTATGTCAAAACATATGCGATAGCAAAAGTTTTGACATATTTTGTCATCACATCTCCGCAATAGAAAATTTTAGGAATGGCTCGCTTCGGACATAATGAAAAATTTGGGTACGCAGCTCGTTTTTCTAAGGTTGATTTTTTGCAGTAATGGTTTATTGTACAGAGTAGTTTCGGGGAGGCGAAGGCAGGTATTTTTCAGCAAGGCGCCGGCTCGTCCCGTTAGAAATGGCGGGGTGCCAGAGAGGCTGAATGGGACGGTTTCGAACCCAGCACATAACGGTGAGGTGGCCGAGTGGTTTAAGGCGCTGGTCTCGAAAACCAGTTGGGGAGAAATCCTCTCGTGAGTTCAAATCTCACCCTCACCGTTATGTGCTGGGCGAATCTCACCCCCGCCGTTTCTAACGGGATCGAGAAAAACCGTTTTATGGCTCAACTTTTTTTTCAACAATCGTTTTTTATTTTTGTTGCCGCCGGTGTTCTTGCGGTAGCCGCTCTTTTTTGGCTCGTTATCGACATAAGGATGAAGTGGAAAAGTGTTTTTGGTAAAAGCGGTTTATCCGGCCGGGCGGGTTTTACGGAAGGGAAATTGCTGGAGGATCTGTTACGGCGCGTTAAGTCCGTTGAGGGCGGCATGATTTCTTTGGAAAGCCGTGTTGTTGAACTTGAAGGGATAGGGAGGGCGAGCATTCAGAAAGCGGGGTTTCTCCGTTTCAATCCTTTTTCGAGCACCGGCGGCGACCAGAGTTTTTCGTTGGCGCTTTTGGACGGCAAGAACGATGGAGTCATTATTTCCAGCCTGTATTCGCGCGAGGGTACAAGGACATACGCGAAGGCCGTTAAGGTCGGCAGGGCGATACAGCAGCTTTCGGAAGAAGAGCGAAAAGTGTTGGAAGAAGCCCTTCGCGGTTGAATTATGAATCAGGAATTTCGTAATTCCTTATCCATGATTTTTTACTTGACATATGCAAACAGCTGTTCAAAAAGAGAAAAAAACAGATGGTCAGGAAAGGCCCCCCATTGTTGTGGTGATGGGTCATATTGATCACGGCAAGACGACGCTTCTTGATTTTATCCGTAAGGCAAAAGTTGCCGAGAAGGAAACAGGCGGAATTACCCAGCACATCGGCGCGTATGAGGCCGAGCATAAAGGTAAAAAAATAACATTTATTGACACGCCGGGGCATGAAGCTTTTGGGAAAATGCGTTCACGCGGAGCCAACGTTGCGGACATCGCGATCCTGGTTGTTTCCGCCGAAGAGGGAGTAAAGCAGCAGACAAAAGAGGCGATTGCCATCATCCAGGGTGCTGGCGTGCCTTTTGTGGTTGCCGTGAATAAAATCGATAGGCCCAATGCTGATTCGGCGCGTACCCGGAAGGATCTTGCCGAGAGCGGCATTTTGGTGGAAGAGTATGGCGGTAAAATTCCGGCCGTAGACATATCTGCAAAGACCGGGAAGAATGTTGATTCTCTTTTGGATACCGTGCTTCTTATGGCGGAGCTTGAGGAATTGCGTTGGGATCCGGCATTGTCGGCTTCCGGCGTTGTCATTGAGTCCCATACCGACCCGAGAAGCGGGAAAGCGGCGACACTCCTTTTAAAGGAGGGATTTTTGAAGCGTGGCATGTTTGTGTTAATGGGTGAGGCAGTAGCATTCGTCCGGGCGCTTGAAAATTTTCGCGGTGAGCCGGTTGACTCGGCCGTTGCCGCCATGCCTGTTGTTGTATCCGGCCTTGCCAAAGAAGCGGAGCTCGGCGACGAATTTAAGGCGTTTTCGAATAAAAGCGATGCCGAAGAATATGCAAATCTTCGAGGCGCCGATCGAGTCGGCGGTTTGAAAGAGACTCGCGCCGAAGAAGGGAAGATGATGCTCTCGATTATTCTCAAGACCGATGTAAGCGGATCGCGCGAAGCGGTCGAGCATGTGGTCGAGCGGCTGCAGTTTGAAAAAATCGGAGCGCGAATTTTAAAAAGCGAAACCGGAGATGTAAGCGAGTCCGATTTTAAGCTCGCCGGATCCGGCCCCAATGTTGTCATTGTCGGTTTCCGGGTAAAAGTTCCGCCATCACTTCGCGAGATCGCCTCTTTGCACGGGGTCACGCTTATTATCCGTGATGTGGTCTATGAGCTCGAAGACGAAATAAAGGAGGAAATGGCGAAGCGCATTCCGGCTGAGATGCAGCGCGCCGATACGGGCCGCGCTCGGATTTTGAAGTTATTCAAAAAGGAAAAAAACAGGCAGATTATCGGCGGGCTTCTCTCGGAGGGATTCGTTCGACGGGGAGCGCAGTTTGAGGTCCTTCGCAATAAGATGAAAATCGGTTCAGGAAAAATTCTCGGCCTTGAGCGCGAGAAACAATCTGCTGATGAGGTGAAAGAAGGGTTTGAATTCGGCCTTGCTGTCGAGGCAAGCATTGACATCGCCCCCGCCGACATTCTTTCGTTTTTCGAAGAGGAGAAAAAGATTCCAGCCCTTCAATGAGCAGAAGAATTGAGAAAGTAAACGAACTTTTAAAAGAGGTTATTGCCGACATTGTGTTGCGGGAGGTTCAGTTTTCCGGGGGCGCGCTGGTAACCGTTACCCGCGTGAATGCTTCATCGGATCTTCATTATGCGGATGTATTTGTAACTATTTTCGGCAAAGACCGCGAAGCGCAACGGGAGGCGCTCTTGCTTTTGAAAAAGAGCACGAGAGGAGTCCAACAGCGGTTGAACCGGAAGCTCCGGATGCGGCCGGTGCCGCGGATTTTATTTTTGACTGATGAAGAAGAGGAGAGAAGGGAAAGGGTGGAAGAGCTGCTGGCAAGAGATCGTCAGAGCGGCTAAAACCCGGATCCTAAATTTCAAATCAAGCATAGAGCAAATTGTCAATTCTCAACCAAAGCAGTGTGCATAATGCGAATCTCGCGAATGATGTATGCGAATAATGCTAAAACGATTCGCGTCATTAGCATCGGGTATTCGCATATTTCGCATTATAACAAGCAAGAAGTTAGTCATTTAAAATTGATAATTTCATGCTTCAGGTATTTTAGTTTTCTGTATAATGGACCCCCTTGCTGAAAAATTCGATGAAGCGCTTTCGCGAATTAAATCGGCGCGGCGCATTTTGCTTGCGACCCATGAAGATCCCGATGGCGACGGGCTCGGGGCGCTTCTTGCGGCATTACTTTGGTTGAAGGATATGGCCGGCGGCAAAGAAGTTGTAGCGCTAACGCGAGGAGAACTTTCTTCATCTCTTTTGTCCCTGCCGGGAATTGAGTTCTGCCGTTCAGAAACACCGGAGGGACCGTTCGACCTTTTGTTCGGTTTTGATTACGGTGATTTTAAAAGGTTGGGCCTTGACGAATGGATTTCTCGGCAGCCGCAAATTTCTACGATTACTTTTGACCATCATCCGTTGGGAAGACATGCGGGCGATCTTCTTATTGTCGATCCTGCGGCGCCCTCGACGACATCTCTTGTTTTTCGTTTTCTTTCTCATGCGAGGGCTTCAATCTCTCCGGCAATGGCGACGTGCATCCTTTTCGGTCTCGTGGTTGATACCGGAGGGTTTATGCATGCGAATACGACGGGCGAAGCCTTCTCGGTTGCCGGTGAGGTAATGAGAAAAGGAGGCGATCTTCAGCGGGCAGTCAGAGCCGCATTCCGGAAAAAAGATCCGCAAGGGCTTCGGCTTTGGGGCGAAGCGCTTTTAAGGGTTTGTCTTGATCGGGAAAGCGGGCTTGCAGTGTCCCGGGTGACGGCGGATGATTTGAAAAAGCACAAAGCCAAAAGGGAGTTGATGGTTGAGTTTTCCGGGGTGCTGAATACTATTGAAGGGGCGCGCTCGGCCGTGTTTTTGAGTCAAGATTCTGATGACGCAGAACACATAAAAGGCAGTCTCCGTTCCGAGGAATACAAAGGCGTTGATGTATCACGGCTTGCTCTTGCTTTCGGGGGCGGTGGACACAAGCTTGCTTCCGGCTTTAAAATAGAGGCAGAGTGGAAAGAAGTTGTTGCAAAGTTAATTGATGAGGCGAGGAAAGTTGCTATTAAGGATAACCATTAATGCGGGCCATTTGTTCATTAAAAATCGTGTGTTATACTTGCAGTATAAGATATTAACTCCTAAGATGGGCGTAAAATATTATGTTAATGCAAAGTTTTTTGATAATTGGTCTTCAAGAATGGCCTACGTTCTTGGCTATTGGTATGCTGACGGCAGTCTTGAGAATACGCCTTACAATCGGGGTAAATATATTCGTGTTACGAGTGCGGAGAGGCACATTATTTTTAAAATTAGGAGATGGCTTAGTTCAAAACATAATATAACCGTCGCTAGACCAACGTGGCCGAACGGAGAGAGTTGTTATGTCCTGCGAATCGGGAGCCATACATTATATGATGCTTTGACTGATCATGGTCTATATCCTAAGAAATCACTCACCATAACATTTCCGGATATTCCCAAAGATTACTTAAATGATTTCATTCGCGGATACCTAGATGGCGATGGTTGTGTTTATTTACAGCTGACCAGAGGAAAGACGAAGAAAAAAATTGTTAAAAAACTTAGTGTAATTTTTACAAGCGGCAGCAGAGTTTTTCTTCAACAGTTGAGTTCTCTTTTAAAAAGAGTTCTCGGTGTACGTCAGAATAAAATTTACAACGGGCACCGCTCTTTTCAACTAAGATATTTTACGGCCGATAGCATCTTAATATTTAAATTTTTGTATAAAGATGTGTTGCATGAGCTATATTTTAAACGAAAGGCAAAAATTTTTCTTAAGTATTTCAAATTACGTCCCTCGAAAATTGATCAAGATATTATTAATATATTAAAGCACTTGAATAGTGGCCACGTGGTGAAGTAGCAAACACAGCGGTCTGCAAAACCGCGATTCGCGGGTGCAAGTCCCGCCGTGGCCTTTGTAAAGCCCGGGTGGCGAAATCGGCATACGCGGCAGACTTAAGATCTGCTGTCCGCAAGGACGTGAGAGTTCAAGTCTCTCCCCGGGCACCAGAAGTAACTTGTTCAGAATTGACTGCTCCGCGCGGCGAGTACGCCGCGCTCCGCAGGGCAAAATCCGCTTTTGTTTTCGCCGTAAAATCCCAGAGTTCGCCCCAATTGATTGAAAGCGTTTTGTCCTTGATTTGTGGGTTAGAGCCGAGAGAACGGAAAAAGTTGCGCCAGTCGGCGTAATTTTTTGTGTGCGCCACTTTTTCCGCTTCTTTCAAGGACAAAACGAAACTCCGCAAGGGTTCGAACCGATTCTTTCCCTGTTGCCCAAAATCTCCCAAACTTTCCTCCAGCTTCGCTTTTTGACGCAGGAGAGTGTCTTTCTTCGTCAGATACAAGTCGCGCTCAATATCGCCGTCCAAGTAGAGTGACACAAGTCGGTCTAGCTTCTCCTGCGTCTCGGAAAGTTTGGATTTCAGATTTTGGGCAATTTCTCCTCTCGAAGAAATTGACTCGCTTTCCCATGTGTTTATTTGCCTTTCCATAACTTCAATTTCTTCGAGAGGAAGCGACACTGATTGAAGCAGTGATTGGAATTGAGCGACGAGTGCGTCGGCTCCAATATACGGCTGTGCGCACTTTCCCTGCTTCTTGGTGCAACGATAGTAAGTGTAGCGAGTGCCGAAACGGTTAGTGGCATATTGCGCCGTGATCATATTGCCGCACTCGCCGCACCGTGCAAACTGAACAAACGGAAAATCATATCGTTCTTTTTGTTTGCGCGGTCTCTGTTTACTTTTCAATACTTTCTGTACTGCTTCAAACAGTGTCGGGGAAAGAATCGGCTCAAAGTTTCCGTCGTGATATTCGCCATGAAATTTCACAAATCCTAAATACGCCCTGTTCGTCAGCATTTTCACGACGGAAACTTTGGCAAGTGGCGTTCCTTTCTTTTGGACAATGCCATGTTCCGCCAAAAACTCCGCTAGAGAAACAAGGGTATATTTTCCGGTGGCGTATTCTTCAAACACTCGCTTAATGACGCGAGAATTGTTAGGGTGCGGCTCTATGTTTCGCGTCTTGTAGTTGTTTATATATCCCAAAGGAGCGAGCGTTAGCCATTCTCCACGGCGGAGTTTTTGGCGGATACCGCGCTTCACATTTTCCACCAAGTTGTCAGAAAAGTATTTGCTCTGCCCGAACGCCACTTGCAACATGAATTTTCCTTGCGGAGTTGGCTCAAACCAAAATTGCGGAAAGCGCAAAGAAGTAATAGCTCCGGTGTCTACAAGGTAAATAATTTTGCCACCATCCACGCTATTACGGGCGAGACGATCCGGGTGCCATGCCAAAATGCCGAGCGGTTTTTTGCTCGTTTCAATCATTGAAAGCATTTTGGCAAATTCGTCTCGCCCGGGCTTCTTTGCGCTTTTCGCTTCCGTGAACTCACGGATTATCTCAATGCGTTCTCGCTCGGCAAATTCGCGCAATTCAAAAAGCTGTGCCTCAATAGACATTATTTGCTGGTCATCTTCCTCGGTTGATTTCCGAGCGTAGAGAACGCATTGAGTTTTTGGTTTGAGCTCTTTCATATTGTTATTGGGGCGAACTCTGGGATTTTACGGCGAAAACAAAAGCGAATTTTGCCCTGCGGAGCGCGGCGTACTCGCCGCGCGGAGCAGTCAATTCCGACAAAGTTAATTCTGGTGCTGTAATTATACACTTCGCTCGAACCTACTTTGAACGGAACTAAGGAAACCGCCCCGCCGCCTTGCTCGGGCATGGCGGAATCCGCCGCACTCTCGATCGCACGGACGGAATTTTTGGCGGCGACAAGATACTTTTCCTTGCCCAATCCTCCCTGCGCGGAAAAGATTAAGGAACTCCCTTTGTATAAATCAAAATATTTTGGTAACATTATATTGTGTTTAGGGCTTTCAATAAGTATACCACAATTTAATGTTACTAATCTATTATGGCAGAGTCAAGTAAAACAAATATAGGCAAAACAGTAAAGAAATTGAGAGAAAAGCTGGGCATATCGCAGGAAAAACTTGCGCGCCTTGCCGATGTTTCCAACAATACAGTTGTTAATATTGAAGCGGGCAAACAAGATAATCCGACTATTGATACACTCAAAAAAGTAGCGAAAGCATTGGATATTCCGGTTGAGGATTTAATTTAACTACTATGGAGGGCGAAAAATACAATTTAGCGAGAGCGCAAGATGAAGCAGAGAAACTTCGCAAGAAAGTGGAATCTGGCGAGGCATCAAATTATGGTGATGCAGAGGAAATTGCGACGATAGAAAAACTCAAAAAGATGATTCAGAATGATAATTATTTTGGGCTCGCTGATGAAATGACAGCGTTGGTTAATATTCCTATAGATCTAGATCGCTTAAAAACAGCACTGGAACAAACCGTAAAAGAGGCCATAGCTAATCAGAGTTCCGCTAGCATTGGCACCTTGGTGAAATTTATTAATAGATTTGAAATCCTTGATTTAAATTCTTCGGAAGTAACTGAACTAGCTCTCCAAGGATTTGAAAAATGCCTGTCTAAAAGGAGTGATTACGTTGCAAACTACTATTTAGATCTATTTCCATCTTTAGAGAATTATTTGAGAAATAATCCAATGCAGATTGGTAATAAGTTAAAACAAGCGGCCATTGATATTTTAATGGGAAAGAATGACGATGGCGGTCGGCTCATTGGTGTTGATGGCATATGTAAACTTATCAGGCGTATCGGCTTGCAGGCAGAAATGGCCGAAGAGCGAGATTTTGCTGATGCACTCGCCTTTTGTCTAAAAAGGGGCTTTCGGAATTATTCACACTGGGTCGTTGAGAAATTGAGGTTGTTGTCCGAAACCTTTCCTTCGGCGGTGTCTCAAATAACGCAACTACCTGATGTTTCTAAAAATTTAGGATTTGCCCTAGGGGAACAGATCTTAGAGGGCAAGAGTATTGATGAACTGAGATTATTTAATCCTTCAGGGTCGCAAATTGCAGACGCAATTCTAACTGCGATTGAAAGGAAAAGATTTTTTATCTCTCAAGAAAAAAACTATGCGAAAAATATTCTCAATAATATTCTTTCAGCAAGCAAATCGTTAGAATTACCTCAGCAAGTTTTCGAACAAGCCAGCTTGATTATATTGAAAAATATGTCTGTATCATGGTTATTGGAAAGCATATTTCCCAATTTTCCAATTCCTCAATATGTGGTTGATAAGGCGGTAAAAGAAAAGATTCTTACGTTGAGCGCCAAAGATTTTTTTGAAGTATCTGACATATCAAAATTGCCGGTCTCCGAAAGTGTTTTCAAGGATCCAATAATTGTAGAAAAGGGTTACCATTTATGGAATGATGCGATTAAAGCAGGTTCTATTAATTACGCAAATGATATCAGAATCACTTTTCATCTAAGCCCCCAGATAATAGCTGATCCAAAGGCGCAAGAGGTTATACAGAAAGAAATCGGTTCAAAATTGTCCGGTTTAAGAGGAGGCGAATTAAAAAAACTCCATGAATTTTTAGAAAACTATCCTCTACCTACGCAAGCGTTTAATCAGGCGGAAATTTTAGAGAAGGGGAAATCCGATCTCATATATTTACTATCAGAACCGAAAATTGAATTTGCAGACATTATAAATCTTGCCGAGAAATTGCATCTTGCACGGGAAATAATTTTACAAAGCGCAGATGTTGCGCTAGATCAATTATTCAATTTATACCTTGACGTAAAAAACGTAGAAACGTTCGCCAAGCGTCTAAATGATATTTTCCGAAATTTTGGAGAGTTAAGACCAAAGTTATCTAACCTCCTCAAAGAGCACTGTGTAGCTTTATTAGCCACGCAGAAAGCTATCGATTTAGCATTGAAAATCGGCGAACGCGTGGACTGGTTTGATTCAATAAAAACGAAAGTAGATCATTCGGCGGCAGGCGCTTTAAATGGAAATTTATCGGTGTATATAAAATATCTTGGTGATGAACATCTAGCCAGCATATTTCCTGCAACCCTTGCAAAGGCCGAAGAAATGATTTTTGCTAAATTAACAACAGATCAAGATTTGGCCGATTACTTCGTTGAAAATCTTGATAAATACTATCAACAGCCGTGGGTAGCGGAAAATGTTGCTAAAGCGATTCAACAGTATTCCGTAGCACAAAAATTTATCTACGCCGTTGAAAACGATCAAACAACTTGGAAAAACGAATTATGGGTTGCTGACATTTTTGCAAAAGCAGAGATTATTGTTGAGGAACATCAGAAACAGTTTCAACAAGATGACGATGGGCAACAGGATGAATACGGATATAGTCATGGCAATGAAGGGTTTAGCGAATCTGATCCATTTGAAAATCATCCGTGGCGTTTTGGTAGACAACAAGTTCGTATGGCTTCCGCTCTTTCTGATGTTATTGATGGGAAACTTACAGCTATTCGGGGATTGGAAGAAGAATTAAAAAAATACGGAGTCTATTCACAAGAAATTCAAGAGTCGCTTGCCGAAGTTCATGAAAAGATTAATCAAGCATATCGAGAGTTTTTAAGTTCGGTCCGCTTGAATCCAAATATCAAAGACGAGGATAAACAGGCATTACTCAATCCAGAGTCAAGCTCTGTTAAGATAACCTCATTACTCAATAATATCCGCTCGTTTATTGCTAGGTATTTTGTACAGAGTATTGAAGGAGACGTTGCGAGGCTTTCAGAAATTGGAAACTTAAGTAGCGATTTGGATCGTATTTTAGCAGAAGGATTTAGACGATATATTAAAATTCATGAAGTTGATGTTCCACTCTATGACAAACTTTACGAAGAATTTGATAATTTACGAGAGACGGGACGATATCCGCTTGAAGTATATCTAGGTCGCGATGGAATTTACGCTTGGGTTGGCAGACGAACTCAAGATGTCGCGCGCCGCCGTAAAATGGGTCTTGAGGAAAGAAAACAACTCAAAGCAATGGGTGAAGTTATTGAAATTCATCCGCTATATACTGTATACCCACGCTACTTCCGCGATAATTTGAATTATGAAACTAAACGACAATTTTTGGAACAGGAAGGAATCAGTCCCGACGCTGACCCGCTTTTCTATGACACCGGCTATACTGGCACCATTCCCGAACAAATTATGCGAGTGATGGATTTTAGCGATGAAGATATCGAGCAGAGAATCCGCCTGCTTTCTGCCCCTTCTGTTCATCGTCGTGTCAAAGGTATTTCCGAGAATGCTCGGTCAGAAATTATTGAATATATTGAACACAATGCAAAAATTGAGGAGGTTGCCGAAGGGCTTATCATTGATGAAAAAACTGGCAAGATTCGCCACATTGCTAAACCCACGAATCCCGAAGAACAGTTTTACTTCATGATGGTTAAACAAGCTATTGGACGGCATTACTGGCTGAAGGAGCAATTGCACCATGAACCATCCGGGAATATCAATCTCGATTCAGAACATTACACAATTCGCATTCGGCAAGACTATGCGAAACTCTTACCTCCAGAATTTCTTCGTGATCCCAAAGTCTTTTTCACCCAACATAGCGAATTATTGAAGGGAAGTAAGGGGAAGGGGAAGTACCCAGATGAGGAAGTTGTACTCTTTATGCTCAGCGATGGCACCGAAATTGTCGCTAAGCGCGTAGAGCTTCGCAAAGCAAAAGAGGCGCGAAAAGAATTTTCTATTTTAATTGCCGCCAAAAAAGCCGGACTACCAACTGCCGAGCCCGTTGGTTTTCTTTCCGGTAAAGAAAAAGACGATGGTAATTATCTCTTGATGAAAAAACTGGAAGGCCGATCTGGTAGAAAGTTTGAAAAAGAATTAATACAATCAGGAAAATATTCTGACGAACAAATTAAATCCATCATGCGCGTTGTCGCAGAGAAAAATAAAGAGATGGCAGACCTATTCCGGACAACACTTAAGATTGATAAGCGATGGAGAATCAAAGACACGATTATTGAATTTAATGAAGAAACCGGAGAAGTTGAGAGTGTTGTCCCAATTGACTGGGAGCGAGCGCAAAACTATAATCCAAGCACACCGAAAGAGATAGACGAAATCGCATAAGCCCTCCAAAAATTCCGTCCGTCCGATCGAGAGTGTGGCGGAAGGGGGGGTGGGGGGGGGGAATTCCGCCATGCCCGAGCAAGGCGGCGGGGCGGTTTCCTTAGTTCCGTTCAAAGTAGGTTCGAGCGAAGTGTATAATTACAGCACCACGTAGGAAATTGTAAGTTCGAAAGGTTCACGAGTTGGCGGTTTCGCATTTTCTTTAGGGGTAAGATTTTTTAATTATATGAGTCAGAAGAGATTTGTAAATATTGCAATAATTATCGGAGTAATTGTTATCGCTGGAATAATCGGGTATTTTGTTTTGAGCCAACAAACAACGACCCCGCCAGTATCGACTCCTGCCTCAACAGTTTCGTTAGGGCAAGAGTTCACTTTAAAAAAAGGTGAAACTGCTCGCGTGAAAGGTTTGAATGTTTTTTTGGAGGTAAAAGATTTCATATATTCTCCATGTCCGGAAGATTCTCAGTGTGTATGGAGCGGACTTGCCGTAGTTTACGAACTTACCGTTGACGGAAAAGTTTACGGTAGTTCATTTGATAATCCGCCCCACGAAGCTCCATATGATGTTTTTGTTAAGAAAACCGATTACAAAACTTACGCTACTTTCATAATCAACACTCCGCAAGTTAGTTGCGTTAGCCGAAGCGGGGTATCACAAGACGAGTGCTGGCGCGAATTGTCAAAAAGATTTAGCGATCAAAATTACTGCAGCAAAATCCAAAATCTTCTCACCAAAGATGCTTGTTTCGAAGATTTAGCAGAACAACTAAGCAACAATAATCTGTGCCAAAGTGTTACATCTCCAAAACATTACTGCCAGTACTTAAAATTGGTTTCGCAAAATGCTTTAGCGCAATGCGACAGCATAATTATTTTCCACTGGCGTGTTAGTTGCTTCAAAGAAATTACCAAGAAAACCGGTCAAGGAATAAATGCCTGCGACGTTTTGGAACCTAGCAAAGCGATAATTTGCAGGGAAGCAATTTCCGGACCGGATTACTAGAATTTGCTGCCAAGGACTACCACAACATAAAGTCCTGTACTTTATTACCGATGTCGTACAGGATCTCTTGGAATACATCTAGCGGGGCGGAGACAATACCGGCAATGAGGTTAAGGACGGATGAACCAGACGCGGACGCGGGTGGAATTACAGTAATTTGCAACGTATGCTGCTGCAAAACTTCGTTGTTGGGGTCCAATGCTCTTAATCTTGCTCTGACGATTTGTTGTTGACCGGTTGTGTTTTCAAATTCAACAGTCTGAATTCCGCTCGTCTTTATGACCTGCCCCTTGTTGCACAGGTCTGTGCCGGCTGTTTTTATGCCGTTCGGACAAACATATCTGAGCTGCACTTTTTCATATTGATTAACGGAGTGGAATACCGCGATATTTTCACCGGGCGCTCCTCTGGTATCGGGAATGTAGAGAGATAACATTGGAGTGTCGCTCGGACCTACTCGCATGATTTTACCCGCCCGTTCAGCAACTCCGGTTGCAGAAATTCTGACTCTCGAACGCTGTCCTACCCCGCTTGTTCGTTCCGGAGCATATTGGAGCGTAAGCGGTATTAGATTTGCCGCCGTACTGACATCAACCGTAATGGTGAACTCCCTGCCTTCTCCTCCGTCTCGAAGCAGCATCTCTGGAATTTCGATAACTGCCGATTCCGGGCCAGTTTCCGCCACTTTTTGGCCACGGTGCCATACAGCTATTTTTTCTACAACCTGTTTTTCCGTTTCGTTAAGACGGAGAGCAATTTTGCTTAACATAATATCCTCGCCTCTGGCTGAAACCTGTATTCCGGCTATCGGTACGTTTTTTGCGCCGGCAGGAATAGTAAGAGCGCGAGGAGGCGAAGTGACTGCTTCCACCTGCATCGTGCCGGGCTCTAAAATAGTTTTTGAAACGGTTACTTGTATCTCATTGCTTTTTCTATTTTCGATTGATACATAAACCTGATATTTTCCCGGTATCGTGACAGTGGGGATAGTGAATCTTATAGTTTTACCGTCAGGAGAAATATCATTTGGTGTCAGAGAATTGCCGTTAAACACTACCGTTGATCCGGTCTCAAAGCCGGAACCTGACAACGTTAATTCCGAACCGGCGTATGCAGGTGAAGGCGAAGCTCCCGAGATGGTAATTGGAGTCGTGGTTGCGAGGTCAGAGGTTAACCACGGCTGGAAGGAAAATGTTCCCGACCCTGTCCCGCTGCAGTTTGTGGAAGCATTATAGAGTTTGCCGCCTGTCCCTTGGGGATTTGAAGGATGCGCCGGTCCGCTTGCGTTTCCCCACCAGTTGGACCGGACATCCAGCGCGGTGTTGTAACACAGGCGTATCGCGGTGCCATTTGCCGTGAAGGAGTTATTTTTAATAGTGGGAGTATTGTAGGCGTTATCAAGACGGATTGCATCCTTGAATCCATTTAACCTGTTATTTCGTAGCGCGGCTTTCGAGTTCATGGGAGGAGACCAGTATTGGCTGCCGTGGAACCAAAATCCAATCGTGACCCAAGAGATACCGTTAAAAATATTATTTTCAGCGGTCACCGTCCCGCCACGAAGCATCACGGCAACTGAACTTGCTAGATAAGCAACTTCTCCCTCAAAAACTCCATCATTACTTGTTGTATTATTGGTGATTGCGCCTGTGAAACCCCTATTTCCGTAAATCCAGATTCCAGCTTGACAATTAGTTAAGGTGTTGTTTTCGATCTTATACCAATCGGCATCGGGGGGAACATTGATATTTGAAAAACTGATGCATCGCGCCCGAATCGGGTCTCTGTCGGTAGGGAATGTTCGATACCCAAAACCCTGTATGGTATTGCCGGAGATATTGGCTAGGGCGTTGTACTCGACATCAATTCCTGTCTGGCCGTTCTTGATAAAAGTTTGCCCTTCAACTACCGTGCCGGGATTGGTAATCCGTGATGGCCCTGCGCCGATGATTTCGTTATTGGAAATAATGGCTTTGTTTCCCGCGCCTTCAACTCTTATTCCTTTGCCCCCAAAGTCCAAGATCCTGTTATCTTTGATGGTCGCATCTGCCGTGGCCCCTGTCCTGTCGCCTATCCGGAGTGCCGTGCCTCCTCTGCCGTCTGTTAACCCCGGTCCCTTAATGATGTTGCCTTCGATTTGCGCCCGCCCTCCCAAGTGTATGTAAATTGCGGCTGTTAGGGTGGTAAAATCTCCCTCAATTTTTAACTTTTTCAACGTCGCTACCCCTCCCGTTTCTCTAATCTCTACGATCGCCGGGCGGGAGATGCCCGTCGGGCGGCGCAGGATTGTCGTGTTGACGTTTGCTCCCTCAATCGCAACGACTTTATTGAGTAGTACGTATTCATTATACGCGCCGGGCGCTACCAAAATTGTTTGTCCCCTGGAAGCGGCATCAATAGCCCCCTGTATAGTTCGATACGTCGTCCCATCGTTGCAAAGCGGCGTCGCCGGAGTGGAGTCCGGGCAACTTCCGTTCACATTTAACGAAGTTACCTGGGCGTCGGCTTTTGAGAAAAGGAAAAGAATGCTTGAGAAACATGCGATGAAAAAAAGGCTAGCCGAGACATATTGCGTTAAGCCAAGTTCGGTGCGTAATTTCTTGATATTTTCCCTAATTACTTTTTCACTTGTCATGCCTGTGTACTATTAATAGTAAAATGAGATTATTACCCTTATTACCATACTATAAAATACTATAAAATAAAATAAATTTAATCAAATTTGGTGTAGTATTTGCTGTGGACAATAAAATGTCCTTCTTTATGGTATATTTTTAGCATAAGAAAAATGAGAAATTTTTTGCTTCTTTCAACGCTGTTTTTTGCCCTAGGCATCTTTTCTGCCCCGCTCTATTCCTCTGCCCAGGAACTTATTAAAAACAACAGCTTTGAGACGGTGATCGGTACTCGTTCCGACGGCAAGGGCCATAACTTTTCGGACTGGGTCGAATCGCCCCAAACCGGCCGAACGGACGCTACAAGCGACGCGCAAAGCGGCGCGCGGGCGATAAAAATTACCGATGGGACGAGCACGAATCCTGTCGTGCGGCAGGCAGTGACGCTCGCTCCGCTTACTTCTTATATTCTTGAGTGGTTCGGAAAGACCAGTGCGGCAGGTACGCTTGACACGGGTATCTCCTACACGATAGGCGGCGACAACTACTTTCTTCAGGATTCCGCAGACGCCTCAACTTGGAATACGACCGTAAATGCAATTCTCGATGCCTTAAGAATTGTTTCCTCGCCTTCTTGGGTCAAAAGAACACTGAGCTTTACGACGCCGAATTTTTCGGGAAGTTACACATTCCACTTCCGCTCTATCGGTGGGAATGGAACATACGGAATTCTCGATTCCGTTTCTCTCATCAAACAGAGTACAGCCCCAGTTTTCTCCTCTGTCTCCGTCACGAACGTGACTGATTCTTCTGTCCGGGTAACCTGGACCACTAATATCCCCGCCTCATCGCAAGTTGAGTGGGGATATACGACAGATTACGGGTTCAGAACCTCATTCGACGGGACACTTTCCACATCGCACACCGTAACCGTTACGAATCTACCGCCGAATGTTCCGCTGAATCTCCGGGCGATCTCGAAAGTCGGAAGCGGGCCGGAGGGGAAGAGCACGAGTCAGACCTTTCGGACGCAGCGGGCGTACATTTGCGGTGACGGCGTATGTTCGACGAGTAAAGGAGAGAACGAACTCGTATGCGGAAGGGATTGCCGAACTGCGAATAGCTGCACAAAAAATCTAGTCGGCGCTTATGGCGTTGGGACGGATCCGGAAGGACCTCCCGGGCCTTCCTCCACTGCTCGCCTTGCACATGAGCTTGGTGTCCGATTCGCAATGACACGTGCCGATGATCTTGGAATTGACGCGGAAAATTATGACATAGGTGCTCTCATGAGCGTCGTAAGATTCATCATCAAGATGCAGGTCCGGTCAAATATCAGCGCGACAGATAGAACAATCCCCGTAGAATCGGTCGCGCGGGGAGCGACGCCTGCAGAATTGTTTTCTTTTCGTCCCCTGTCTCTGCCCGCAGAGTTCAGCATCGAATGGGAAGAAGTTCGCTGCGCCGGATTTACCAATGCGCCGGTAAGCAGCTTTACCGATTGTGAACGAGGTATAAACGGAACCTACGCGAAATCGCACACAGAAAAGACGGTCATATTGCCCCATAAAGAATTGGAGGATTTTATGCGGGAAAATGCGAATGGGGGCCAGATCGGGTACTACGCAAAAGACGATAGTCCGCATGGACCATATATGGCTGCCTCCCAGAAAATGTACGCGATCATCAAGCGGTTCGATAATAAGCCAGTTTTTTCGGGACACGGCACGGGAGCAGTATGTAATAACAACTTACGGAACAACACCGGACATGGGATGTTCGACGGTATTGCTACCTATATTTATCCGGGAAGCAATGCTTTTGACGATGACGCAAGGTGCGGACATGAGGACCGAACGACTGCTACCCAGTTCGTACTGGACCAGTACCAATCACTCTTCCAGCAAAAACTTGGCTATATGCCTCCGGTCATCGGCATCTATCAAGGCTTTGCACGAGGAAATGACTATTTGATGCCGTCGCTTGCACAGATGAAACAACAAATTGATACATATTTTACTCGTGGAGCAAACGCGATTGGATTCTTTACTATTTATCGAGCGAGAGAAGGACATGAGAATCCCTACAATAACTCCTCGATCCGCGAGATGGTGCGGGAGGCAAATAAGTACGCCGTCCAGAAATTCTGTCCCGCTTCGAGCGTTGTCGTGCCCCAAATTCTTTCTCCGCAAGCGGGACAGGCAGTCTCCACACCTGTTCAGCTTCGTTTCAAGCCGAGCGGAACATTTGGTTCGTACAAGTGCGAAGTGAAATTGAACGATACGCCCAAAAACGTCGTAAGCGCTCAGAATAACGTCGTCTCCGAAGTAAATATCGCGACATCGGAGACCGGAAATTCCGCAATCATCGTCCGCTGTTGGAATGGCTCGGCGCAGAATGAATCGAGAGTCTCTTTCCAAATCAGCGGATCTACTATAACCCCCGTCATTTCCTCCATCTCCGCCTCTTCGATCAGCTCCACAACCGCATCGATAAACTGGACGACCAATAAGCCCGCCACTTCAATAATCGAATACGGAACTTCCGTCTCCTACGGAAAAACCATCTCAAGCTCCGTTTTGGTGAACGCGCATTCTCTCCCCCTCATCGGCCTCCTTCCGAACACCCTCTACCACTACCGGGTAAAGTCCAGAGATGCTTCCGGCAATGAAGCCGTCTCCCCGAACTATACCTTCCAGACTTTAGCCGGAACAACAGCAGACACCACCCCTCCCCAAATATCTGATATAAACGCCGCAGTCTCCACCTCTTCCGTTACCGTAACCTGGACGACGAATGAGTTTGCGGACTCGAAGGCGGAGTACGGACTGTCCGCTGTTTACGGCTTCCTCGTTTCTTCTCTTACCCTCACATCCTCCCACTCTCTCGTTCTTCCAAATCTCTCTCCAGACACCCTCTATCACTACCGGGTAAAGTCCAAAGACGCGTCAGGAAATGAATCCCAATCTTCGAACAATACCATCCGTACTGTTTCCGACACCCCAGGGAGTTGCACTCCAAGCTCAATCAACAACGGAACAGTCTCTCCCTATCCCTCCTGCGTGTATATCAGGGAGGAGGGAATCCGCCACCGCCTCCTCCACAACCCCCGACTCCCAATCTCGATGCAGTAAGGCTTGAAATCCTATCCGTCCAGAGAGCGGTTCTTGAAATAGCCGTACTCTCCCGGACAAATCCCCGTGATCCAACTTTGGCCTCCCGCATTGCGGAAGCGAGAACGAGAATCCAGGCGATTCTGGTTCAGCTTGCGTCTCTGACTCCATCCCAGGCCCGGTTCACGAGAAACCTCTTTGTGGGATCGAGTGGAGCGGATGTGAAGCTCTTGCAGGAGATCTTGATACGGGAGGGAGTCTACTCGGGATCCGCAACCGGATACTTCGGAAGCTTAACGAGAGAGGGAGTTAAGGCCTTCCAGAGGAAATACGGTATTGTCTTTTCAGGAGACGAGCGAACAACAGGATATGGCATGGCGGGACCGAGAACGAGGCAGAAATTGGAGGAGAGGAGGTAGAGAAGATTTTTCATGAATCGAGAACGCGCTTGAGGCGCGTTCTTGCTTGGGAGTTGTAGGGCGAGTCTACGGCGGCGCTTTCTTTTAACGGAGATTGACAAGAATTCGAAAAATGAGTAGTTTATGGTAAAGAAAAATTTTAGTTCTTTAACAAGGAGGTTGAAATGGCAAAAAGCAAGAATAAGCGCGGGCCTCCGTTAAGCGGTGATCATTTAGTTGATTGGCATTTTCGGCTGATACTGGATGCTATTCACAGGCAAATGGTTTCGGTTAAAAAGAAAAAGATTTTAACCAATCCGGATCATAAAGATCCTCAAAAAAGACGCGAGACTCTTTATGGTCTTTATGACTACGAAACAAAAGAAGTTTTTATTAGCGCGTCAAAGTGCAAACATCCGACAAAAATGAGCATGGTCAGAGCTTTAATTCATGAAATTTATCACAAAATAACTCCCGATGTTTTGGAAAAAAGGGTTTACCGAATTGAAAATATTCTAATGATAAGATTTACCGATGAACAAAAAAGATATTTAAAAAAGTTTATACCCAGACATGAAGTTAAAAAGGGGCCTACACCCAAAGAATAAAATAAATCCCGCCCTTCGATAAACTCAGGGCGGGGTTATTATTTTTTTGATATACTACAACAATATGATTTACATCCCTCTTGATAAATGGGCCCTGCGGGCTCAAAAAGAAGGCTATGTTGCCCGTTCGGCTTATAAACTGCTTGACATTGACCGCCGTTTTCACATATTTAAAAAAGGCGACTCGGTTTTAGATTTGGGGTGTTCTCCCGGAAGCTTCGTTCAGGTGGCAGCGGAAAAAATTGGTTCGAAAGGATTTATTGTCGGAGTTGATACCGAACCGCTTAAGGTAAATCCCCGCACTAAAAATTTGAGAGTGGGGGCGCGCTTTCTTTTTATAAAGAAAGATGTCTACGACAGTGACTTGATTGTCAAAATAAAAGAGATAGCAACTAAGAAGTTTGATGTCGTTTTATCTGATCTCTCGCCAAAAACTTCCGGCCAAAAGGATATTGACCAATGGAAATCCCATGAATTGGCTTTGAGGGTTTTAGATATTGTAAAAACGGAATTAAAAGAAAATGGCAGAGCTGTTATAAAAATTTTTGAAGGTCCGGATACGCCGGAAATTATTAAGCTCTGCAAAGAAATTTTTAAAAGTGTCGTCTTAATAAAGCCGGAAGCGTCGACCAAGGGAAGTAAGGAGGCATATATTGTAGCTATTGACCCCGTTAGAAGTCCGACAAGTCGGCAGACGCCGTCGGCGTCTTACTTCTAACGGGGTTGACAAAAGATAAAAGGTATAATAGACTCCTAAGTGGAGTTCAGCTCCGACGCTTTCGGTCGGAGCTCCGACCTTTGACGCATTTGGTCAAAGCGTCGGAGTAATGACCTTTGGTCCGCCGGTGCGCGGGCTTTAATTTAATCCCCCACCCTTTCTTGATTCGCTTTCAATAATTCCAAGCATATGAAAAAAATAAAGTCCAAAATTTCAGCAAATAAATTTAAGCCTTTTATAAAGGTCGCAAACTTTAATTTATCAAGAAAGGGTGGGGGATGGATTTAAAACAATTTGCTTCGGCTTTAAACCAGATTTCGGAGGAAAAGGGCATTTCACCGGAAAAGGTTATTGAAACTATTGAGATGGCTTTGGCCGCAGCTTATAAAAAAGAATACGGCGAAAAAGGCCAGATTGTCCGCGCCAAATTTGATTCCAAAACCGGCGACGTAACATTTTCGCAAATAAAGATCGTGGTTGATGAGTCAATGCTTAAACCGGAGGAGGAAGGCGAGGAGTCGGAATCTTCCTTCGCTCCCGCCTATGCCGAGGCCTCGGCGGGCAAGGAATCTGTGGAGGGCGAGAAGAAAATCCGTTTCAATTCCGAGCGGCACATCATGCTTGATGAGGCGAAAAAAATCAAAAAGGATGTTGCCGTCAGAGATGAGTTGGAGTTTGTGCTGGAAGCCCATGAAGATTTCGGCCGCATTGCCGCTCAAACCGCCAAACAAGTAATCATTCAAAGAATTCGTGAAGCGGAAAGAGAAGCGATTTGGAATGAATATAAAGACAAAGAAGGCGAACTGGTAAGCGGCATTGTTCAGCGCGTTGAACTTCGCAACATTTTCATTGATTTGGGCAAAACGCTGGCTATTTTGCCGCGCGAAGAACAGGTTTTGGGAGAAAAATATAACATTGGCGTCAGAATGAAATTCTTCCTTTTATCGGTAAGCTCCGATCCCAAGGGTCCGGGCATTGTTTTGTCGCGTTCGCATCCAAAAATGATTTCTCGCCTTTTTGAACTTGAAGTTCCGGAAATTGTGGCAGGAACAGTTGAGATAAAATCAATCGCCCGAGAAGCCGGTAATCGGACTAAGATTGCCGTAGCGTCAAGCGAAGAAGGTATTGATCCGGTGGGCTCTTGCGTCGGCCAGAAAGGTACGAGGGTATCTGCCGTGATTTCTGAAATCGGCAGTGAAAAAATAGATATTATTGAATGGTCGGAAGATCCGGAAGTCTTTGTCGGCAATGCCATGTCGCCGGCTAAAGTTACTAAAACCGAAGTTATGCCGCGCCGCCATACGGCCAGGGTTTTTGTCCCGGAAGACCAAATATCTTTGGCTATCGGCAAGGCCGGACAAAATGTGAGATTAGCCGCCAAGCTTACCGGCTGGAAAATAGATGTAGCGGGCGCGACACTTACCGCGGCCGGAATTAAAGAAGGCGCCGCCCTTAGTGACTTGAAAGGTGTCGGAGAAAAAACTGCCGAGGTCTTGCGCGAGGCCGGCCTTAATACTCCCGAAGACATTGGTAGTTCTACGATTGAAGATTTGACTAAGATTGAAGGTATCGGAGAAAAGACGGCGGAAAAAATAATGGAATCAGCCAAAAAATTATTGGAAGATAAAAATTCAGCGGAAACAAAGTCATAAGCCCTATGGATACCCTAATACCATTCGTAATTGAAAAGTCGGGCGGCGCCGAACGCGCTTACGATATTTATTCCCGTCTTTTGAAAGAAAGAATAATTTTTCTTACCGGGCCGATTAACGATGCTGTTGCCAACACGGTTATTGCCCAGTTGATTTATCTTGATAATGAAGACTCCAAAAAAGATATTTATCTTTACATTAATAGCCCCGGGGGAATAGTAACGTCGGCTTTGGCGATTTATGACACGATGCAGTTTATCAAGCCGGATGTGGCCACGATTTGCGTCGGCATGGCGGCGAGCGGCGCCGCTCTTATACTTAGCGGCGGGAAACACGACAAAAGATTCGCTTTACCAAACGCCGAAATACTGCTTCATCAAGTTATGGGAGGCGCGCAAGGGCAGGCGGTTGAAATGGAAATTGCCGCGCGCCAAATTATTAAAGTTAAAAACCGTATCAACCAGATTTTAGCCAAACACACCGGCCAGCCGCTTAAAAAAATAGAAAAAGACACCGATCGGGATTTTTACATGACGCCGGAAGAAGCCAAATCCTACGGCGTAATTGATAAAATAATAAAAACGGTAAAATAAAAAAACAATAAAAATACTTTCCGAAGCTTATGAAAGCGTTTTAGTACGGTTTCACCCCGCAGTTGCGGGGTGAATAAAATACTTTCATCGGACAGCGAGTCCCGCGCTGGCGGGACGAGCGCGCGAGGAAAGTATTTTTATTGTTTTTTTATTTAATATTTAATTGTGGATAGTTTATTTTGCGGTTTTGTCATATAATTATCAGTATGCTTGATAAGGAATTTTTAAATGTTGATAAAGTAATTAACCAGTTTGATATTGAATCGAATGCGATTATTGCCGATTTTGGCGCGGGGCACGGATTTTTTACCATTGCTTTTGGAAAGATTGCGGCGCCTTCCGGCCAGGTTTTTGCCGTAGACGTTTTACCACAGGCGCTTGAGGCTGTAAAATCAAAGGCACGGCTTGAGGGGCTTTTTAATATAAAAACAATACACGCCAATTTGGAGAAGCCGAACGGTTCGACATTAGAAGGTGAAAGCTGTGATTTTGTTTTTATTGCCAATGTTTTGTTTCAGGTTCCGGATAAGCCAATGCTTTTAAATGAAGCGCGTCGGATTTTAAAGCCTGACGGTCGGCTGGCTGTTATTGAATGGAAGCCGTTCACTTCAGTCGGGCCAAAGAAAGAATATCGCTTAACCGAAGAAGACTTAAGGCAAATAATTTTGGCGGCCGGTTTTAATGAGATTAAAACAATTGATGCCGGCAGTCATCATTATGGGTTTATATTTAAAAAGATATAAGCAATTTTATGAATATAGGTAACTACCAAATAACCAGGGGCCAAATAGTGATTTTCGGTGCGGTTTTTATTATTGTCATCCTTCTTATTTTAGGGTTTATTGTCGGCTCAAAGCCGCCGGCACAGCAGGTAGTAAATCTGGAATTTTGGGGCCTATACGATGACGGCTATTCCATTTGGCAGCCGTTTTTTGATGCCTATCGCAGAGAAGGTAGTGCCAATGTTTTTATCAATTACACCAAAATGAATCCCGATACTTACGAACGTGATTTAATTGAGGCCCTGGCTAGCGGCAAGGCGCCCGATATTATAGCGTTTCATTCTTCCTGGCTTCCCAAGCATGGGAATAAGGTTTCTCCTGTTCCAGAGACTCTAATGACGCTAAGGCAGTTCCAAGAAACGTTTCCCGATGTTGCCGTTACGAACTTTATTTCTAAAAATCAGATTTATGCCATTCCGGTCTGGACCGACGTTTTAACAATGTTTTACAATAAAGATTTATTTAATACTGCGGTAATTGGCACGCCGCCCAAAACATGGGATGAGTTTATAAAAGTAATACAAAAACTTTCTGTAAAAGATAAATTCGGCAATTTTACAAAATCCGGAGCGGCACTCGGTACCGCGGATAATGTAAATAACGCCGCCGATATTTTAAGTTTGCTGATGCTTCAAATCGGCGCCAAGATGGTAAGCGACGATGGGCAAGGAGCGACTTTTGACCAGAGCGTTACGGTTAACGGTAATTTATTTCTTCCGGGAGAATCGGCGTTAAGATTTTATACCGATTTTGCTAATCCAAAATCCAGCGCCTACTCTTGGAATGACAAAATGCCGGATTCTTTTGAAGCTTTTATCACCGGGAAAACCGCCATTATTTTTGACTACGCGGTTAATATGCCGGAAATAAAAAAGAGGGCGCCGAATTTGCGCTTGGGCATAGCAGCAATGCCTCAGCCGGCCAATGCTTCAAGGGATGTTAATTACGCCAGCTACTGGGGCTATGCCGTGCCGCTGGCCTCAAAAAATTCTCAAGCCGCTTGGCAATTTCTCCTTTATTTGACCAGGAAAGATATAAATCAGTCATTTTCAAACGCAGTTCTGCGGCCGGCTTCAAGAAGAGATGTAATAAGCGAAGAACAAACATCCGCTGATTTGGGCATTTTTGCCGAAGAAATTCTTTCGGCAGTCAGCTGGTATCAAGTTGACCCAATGGCAATTAAAAAAATCTTTAAAGATATGATAGATGCCGTTGTATTGAGCGGCGATAAGCCAGCCGATGCCTTAAGAGACGCGGCGAGCAAGGTAACGTTTTTGATGAGGAGGTAGTGCAAATTTCTAATTTCTAATTTCTAAACAAATCCCAATGTCTAAATTGAAAAATCTAAAATTGTTTGCCGTTCTTTTTCTTTTTGCCATCGCGATAGCTGTGCCGGCGCAGGCGCAGGTTATCGGTAATCTTGATTTTCTCAAGGGTATTGTGCCTTGTGGGACTTCTTATACTGGCAATACTCCATGTACGGTTTGCCATTTTTACAAACTGCTTCAGAATATCATCAACTTCATGCTTTATGTAACGGCGTCGCTTGTCACGCTGATGGCGGTTTATATCGCTTTTCTTTTCCTTTTTTCCGGAGGGTCGCCATCAAAAATTACGGATGCTAAAAGCAAGTTATGGCTTCTCGTTTGGGGCACCGTTGTTGTTTTGGGTTCCTGGCTATTGATAAATACCGTTTTAAACTTTGTGGTTAATCCGCAGGTGTTTCCCATGCCCTGGAATCAAATTAGTTGTGAGATTAGCCAATTACCAAGTAGAGAAAACTTTGTGTCGCCATTGCCTGTTAATAACTATTACTTGTAATTATCCAGATAGTGTGCTATAATGGACCCTATAGACATATGAAGCGGATTCTTATTTCATTCTTTTTGTTTTTTTACTTTATGGTTGCTATCGTTACGGTATCGGCTCAAACAATTAGTATTCCCAATCCTCTGGTATCCGGCGACATCCCGACTTTAATTGATAAAATCGCCTCCTGGCTTTTGGGAATAGGGACGGTCTTGGCGACTATCGTGATTTTATGGGCGGCCTTTCTCTTTATGACTTCCGGCGGGAACAAAGACAAGGTGACTCAAGCCAGACAGACATTGTGGTACGCGGTAATCGGCCTTACGGTTTTACTTTTAGCTAAAGGCGCGACACTGTTTATTCAAAATACTTTAAGCGGTAATTTCTAACCCATTCGACAAGCTCGGGGTTATACTGTAAAATCGAAGTATAAATTAAAAAATTATTAAAATTAAAGTAATATATTATGAAAGAAAAATTTTTTAAGGGAGCGATCGTTGGCGTCGGTTTGGGCATGGCTTTATTGCCGTTTCTAGCGTTAGCAGCTACAGTGCTGCCGGGACCGATTATAACCAACCCCACACAGATTTCTGTATTGATTCAAAAAATTCTTAGTTGGATAGCCGGTATTATAATGGTGATTGCCGTGATTATGCTGCTTTTTTCGGCAATTTTGTACTTAACGGCCGGTGGCAGCGAAGATAGAGTTGGAAAAGCCAAAAGCTATTTGCTTTACGCTATTGTTGGCATTGTGGTGGCGCTTCTCACTTTCTCGGTTCAGCCATTTATTACTGCTGTTTTAGAGGGAAGGTTTTAATCAAGGCAGACAAAAACCAACCCCGCCCCGAGCTTTGTCGAGGGGCGGGGTTTTGTTATCCCCATTTTGTCCCCAAAACTATTGATGTCGGACATCAATAGTTTTGGTGGGTTTACAAAACAGCAGAAAATGGTATAATTTTACTCTAAATATGCGCCCGTGGTGAAATGGCAGACACGCTAGCTTTAGGAGCTAGTGCCGAAAGGCGTAGAGGTTCAAATCCTCTCGGGCGCACTTTCATCGTCTCGTTGCCTGTATAGAGAAATGGAACTTTTTGTTGGTGAAAAATTAAATCTTCTGAAAAAGAAACAGGTTTTGAGGTGGTTGAAGAGAGGTTCTAATTAGCTATTGCAAAACCAAATTTGTTATGGGACATTAGAATAAGTTTGGGCTCTTTTGAAAATCAAGAAAGGATAAGGGATGTGGATAATAATTCTCATTCTGTTACTTTTGGGAGGTTGTACGGTGGGTAAAACTCAGGACCTTTTTGAGGGAGAGTTTGTGATCAAATCCGATGGTATCTATACCTATGCTCATTATTACGGACGCCCGGAAAGTAAACGAAGCGTCGTAATCGTAGGCATGAACCACGGCGGCGATAAGGAATACTTTGAGCAAATAGTAAAGCTTCTTGCAGATGTAGAGATTGTGTTGTATGAGGGTTTACCGCCCGAACAAGAAGAAACAGCTGAGGAAATTGAAAAAGAGGAACAGGAAGATTTGCTGAATCTTGCGAGTGAAGATGTAGACGAGGCATTCTATGCTGCTATAAGGAGTTATTTCCGAAAAGCCCATAAGTTTTTACGGCTAGTTGGGGAGGGCAGTGCCTTTGATTATTCAAAGACCGGTTGGGAGTCTGGAGATGCGGAGTTTTTCGTGAGACTGAAAAATGATGAAAAATTGCAGAAATTTATGGCGGAACGCAGGAATGATCTTGCTCAGTTAACACCAGAGCGGAAAAGAGAAGTGGTAGAATTTGTCAGGAAAGCTTTGAAAAGCATTGAGAGTGGGCAGTTCACAAAAAAGGATTTTGGTGATGGCTTTGTTTTTTTCTGGTCTGATCAGAAACTCGCGAGCATATTCCTTGATGCGCTTGGCAAACCACGCGACGAGATTGTAATGGAACATTTTGACAGGATCATAAGCGAGAAAAATCCACACACCATTGGAATTAAGTTTGGAGCGGCACACATCGCTTATCAAAGGAAGTTGTTAGAACAGCACGGATACATCCTGAAGCGTTCGGTCGAACTAAAAAACATTGCTTTTTGAGAACGGCACTGCCCGTTCTTTTCTTTTTTATGAATGAGCTTTATGTATGTAGTGCGCATCCCGCCATAGCGGGACGCCGCAAGGCATGGGAGTTCAAATCTCCCCCCGAGCACAAAATAAGAATAACCCCGCAGCTCCGACGCATACTGGTCGGAGCCCCGACTACAACGTCGGGGCTGCGGGGTTATTCTTCATGGTGTTTTATTTCTATCTTTTTGGTTTTGGTTCTTTCTGATTTCGGGAGTTTTATAGTGAGTACGCCGTTTTTCAGAGTAGCAATTGATTTATCGGTTTGAACGTCAACCGGCAGAATTATTGAACGGGAAAACGGTCCCCAATAACATTCCTGATAAAAATAATCATCTTTGATTACAGACTCCTCTATTTCCCGCCGACCGCGAACGGTCACCATATCATTAGTAATAGCAATGTCTAAATTTTCCGGTTTGACTCCGGCAATGGTGGACTTTATTACAATATCGGCGGGCGTCTGATAAACATCAATAGAGAGCTGTCCCTCTGTTTCGCCCGATTCCCAATTATTGATTTTTTCCATCTCTTCTTTTTCTTTCATAATTTTCTTTTCGTTTTGGCCGTTATCAGAGGCATTTATCGGACCGATTAATTTTTCTAAAAAAGACATAATGCTAAAAGTTTCTCTCGCTTTGCGAGATCTGGCGAAGCCAGATAAATCCTAATTCCTAATTTCTAAACTAATTATACTTTCTGTTCGGCCGCCGCGTCAACCCCGTTAGAAGTTTATTTTCAAAAACATTAAATATTTTAATGTTTTATCAGTTTTAACTGAATCAACTCTATTTTAATTATCTGTTAGATTTCTAACGGGGTCAACTGTTATTTGTTGATAAGTTTTATAGTGCTTGAGGCGATGGAAAAGATAGATAACTAAAGCCGCGGCACCGCCCAAGGTAATACCGGTTAAAAATACGCGCAAAAAATCATTCTCATTAGTTATGAGAAAATTGTAAATGCCATGAAGAATTACAGCACTAAAGAGTCCAACAAGAATTAAGCGCGCGTCTTTTTTTACGAAATAATAGACAGCGAAAAAGTATCCCGCAATCCCGGATGCCAAGCCGTGCAATGCTACGGCACTTATAAATCGTAAAGATACAAAATTAAGGGTTTCGCTTACGTAGCCGGGCGTGCCAAGCGGTATGTATGAAAAAATAGCAAAAACATTTTCTATTGCCGCAAAGCCTAAAGCGGCGGTAATGACGTAAATCATGCCATCAACCGGCTCGTCTAAAATCGGATTTTTGTTTAAAGCAAGATGAACCGCGCCGTATTTTGACGCCTCTTCTACTAGCGGCGCGATAAAAATCAAAAGCAGGATGCTTTCTATAGCAGGCAACAACTCAAAGTAACCGAAAAATCTCGACAGAACCATTTCAAGAAAAATTACAAGCGGCGCCAAAGCGACGCCCATTAAAAATATTGTAAAAAGCCAATATCGCGGCTCCGGGTGGTCGTCTTCCCTAAGATAAAAAAGTAGCCAAATCAAACTGGGAAGAACGGCTAGAATTATCGTTGGTATTAATGCGGACGGTTCTTGATTAAGCATTTTATTTCGGCCATTCTTCAATCATAATCGGTTTTCCCCGACGCTTTCGGTCGGGGCTCCGACCCCCGCTTTGCGGGGCGTCGGAGTTATTCAATATTCCCCAAATTTCTTCGGTTAAAAAAGGAAGAAAGGGGTGGAGCAGTTTCAATAAATCTTCGTGGACTTTTATAAGGACTTCTTGAGTTTGCTGTCTTGCTTTTTCATCGGCAAGCTCCGACGCTTTGGTCGGAGCTCCGACTTCTTCAGAACGTCGGAGCTGTTTTTTTGCGGTTTCAATATAAATATCGGCGTATTCGTGCCAGAAAAAATCGTAAAGTTTATGAAGTGCCTGTCCAAACTCGTACTTTTCTATCCTGTTGCCGACTTCAACAATTGTTTTTTTGAGACCACTTAAAATTTTCTTATCCGCTTCAGTTAAATTTTGATTTTTGCTTGCCCGCCGAAGCCTTGGCGTAGGCGGGATTTTTGAATTCACGTTTTGTTTTACAAAACGCGTGGCGTTCCATATCTTATTACAGAATTTTTTGCCGGTTAACATCGCATCTTCATTAAACCGAATGTCCTGACTGCCGAGATTTTGGTACATCATACCGAAGCGAGTAGCGTCAGCACCGTATTTTTCAATTAAATCAATCGGGTCAACACCGGTACCTCGAGATTTAGACATTATTTTACCTTCTTTATTAAGAACCGTAGCGTGAATGTGTGTGGTGTTAAAAGGTGATTGGCCTGTAAATTCCAATCCTGAAAAAATCATTTTGGCAATCCAAATATCTCGAATATCTCTTGCTGAAGTAATAAAGTCGGTAGGATGGTATTTTTTAAGGTCGTTTGTTTTGTTGGGCCAGCCAAGTGTCGCAAAAGGCCAAAGCGCCGAAGAAAACCAAGTATCCAAAACATCGGTTTCTCCCTCTAAAGGAATTTTGTGACCCCACCAAAGTTGGCGGGAAATATTCCAGTCCCTTTCATTTTTAAGGCGATTTAATAAAACTTTCTCCCATTTTTGCGGGTGAATAATTGTTTTTTTCTTTTTTATTGCGTCAATTGCCAGTTTGGCAAGCTTTTCCATTTTCAAAAACCATTGCTCGGACGGCAGAGGTTCAATGACCGAGTTACAGCGGTCGCAGCGGGCGATATTGTGCTCGTAATCTTCTATTTTTTCAATTAACCCGATGGCTTCAAGGTCTTTAACTATTTGTTCGCGCGCTTCAGTCACTTTCATTCCCTTATAGCGCAAGCCGGCGTTCTCGTTCATTCGGCCGTGTTCATCAATTATAGTGATTGAAGGTAAGTTATGACGTTCCGCGATTTCAAAATCCGTTATATCGTGCGCCGGCGTAACCTTAATAATGCCGGTTCCAAATTCCGGGTCCACAGATTTATCTGCTATTACCTTTATTTTAATTTTTTTGGTTTTAGCCGGCTGATTATTCGGCAAATCGTTGTCTATAGATTCTATCTCCAAATCTTTTCCCCAGTATTTTTTGTAACGTTTGTCATTAGGGTGTACCGCTAAGGCAGTGTCGCCAAGTTTAGTTTCCGGTCTAGTCGTGGCGAGGGTGAGCGGTCCGTATTTGATAAAATAAAGTTTTGCGTGCTCCGGTATGTAGTCAACCTCTAGATCAGAGATTCCCGTGGCGCAGCGGACGCACCAATTAATAACGCGCTTGCCGCGATAAATCCAACCTTTTTTATAATAATGATTAAATGCTTCCACGACGGCTTTGGAGTAATCAGAATCCATAGTATATCTGGTTCGTGACCAGTCCGAGGATATGCCCAGCAATTTTAATTGGTCAAAAATAATATTGCCGTATTTTTCTTTCCACTCTTTAACTTTCTCAACAAATTTTTCCTGGCCTAGATCTTGGCGGCGCAAACCTTCTTTGCGAAGTTCTTTTTCAACAACATTTTGGGCAGAAATGCCGGCGTGGTCTATGCCCGGAAGCCAGAGCGTTTTAAAGCCCTTCATTCTTTTCATTCTCACCAAAATATCAACCTCGGTATTTTCCAAGACGTGGCCCATATGGAGCGAGCCGGTGATATTTGGCGGCGCCATCATCACCGAAAATTTCTTTTTTCTTTTTACGGCTTGCCCCGAAGAAGGCGGCGGCAGTTTATCAGGATTAAAAAAGCCCGATTCTTCCCAGAGCCGGTAAATTTTATCTTCAACTTCTTTTGGGTTATACGGAGAATCAAAGTTCATAGCCTAAGGTTAGCATCTGCGACTATTTTTTTCCATGAATCTTTTTGCGGTTTTTTCTTGAGATAATTAAAATAGCCGGCGGCGGCAATCATCGCGGCATTGTCGGTGGTGTAAGACAAATCGGGAACAAGCAACGGGATTTTATAGGATGCGATTTTTTTCGCCATTTCTTCGCGCAGTTTTCTATTGGCGGACACGCCGCCGGCAATCATTACTGATTTTGGATTGAAATTTTTCACCGCTTTAAGCGTTTTAGCGATTAAAACATCAACTATCGCATTCTGAACTTCAAAAGCCAAAGTCGGTCTGATTTTAGAAATCGGATATTTTTTTATCAAATCATTATACAGATACAAAACTGCGGTTTTAAGTCCTGAAAAAGAAAAGTTATGATTATCAGAATTTATCATCGGCCGAGGGAGTTTAATTTCGAATTTAGAATTTCGAATTTCGAATTTGTTTGTGATTTGTGATTTGTGATTTGTGATTTTTGATGCTTCGGTGGCGATAGCGGGACCGCCGGGGTATCCGAGGCCTAGAAGACGCGCCGTTTTATCAAAAGCCTCTCCGGCCGCGTCGTCAAGTGTTTGGCCTACAATTTTATATTGGCCGTAGTTTCTCATTAAAACCAGCTCAGTGTGCCCGCCGGAAACGATAAGAATTAACGCGGGAAATTCAATTTTTTTTGAGATTTGTCTCCCTTCGGTAGATCCCCCGTAGGGGGAAGATTTGTCTCCCTTCGGGAGATCCCCCGTAGGGGGAAGATTTGAGATTTTTCCAATTGGCGGCAGCCAATTGGAATAGATGTGTCCCTCGATATGATTGACGCCTATAATAGGTTTTTGCCACCTATAAGCTGGGGCCCTAGCGAAATTGACTCCGATTAAAAGCGACGGCACTAGTCCCGGTCCCCGCGTTACCGCAATCAGGTCAACTTTCTCACTATTGATGTCGGACATCGATAATGCGGCGTTGATTGTGGGGCCGATTTTTTCAAGATGGGCACGACTAGCGAGATTGGGAACGACTCCCCCGAATTTCTTGTGAATCGCCACCTGGGAATAGGAAACATTTGATAAAACTGAAAAATAAGGGTTATCAAATCCTCCCTTTGCTTCTATAATCGCCGCGGCAGTGTCGTCGCATGAAGTTTCAATCCCTAGGATATGCATACATTTGTAGCGCCAGCGGGATTTGAACCCGCGTACTCAGCTTGAAAAGCTGATGTCCTGGACCAGGCTAGACGATGGCGCCATTCCGTCTATTTTATCGGATTTTTTTAATTTTGACAAATTGCTTTTTTAAAATTATTATGTGTAAGTGCAGTTGACGCCGGTGTATTTTTATGTAATGATTTCTGGTACTTTGACGGCTCTTTTACAACCTGAAAAGAGGGGAGCAAAATGCCTGAAGAACTTGACCGATCTGATGGGCCGATTAATGTGGAGCAACTCTTATTAGAGCTTCGCGATATTAACCTAAAAATTCCCCATGTTAAGCCGACAGAAATTCAAGAGCAGCTTCGTGAGTCGGCGAAAAAATTGCGCGCGAAGTTAGAAGAGCTTTTTAAGAGAATTGAAAACGATCATGAAAGGCGAGTTCATCTTACGCAGGCTTTAGAGAGGGCTTCGGCTGAAATTGAAAGACTTACGGCTCCGCCCCTTCCTTATGGTTATGTGGATCGCATTCACGATGATGGCACGATTGATGTTTTTATTAACAAGGATAATAGAAGGCGCGTTAATGTCTCTCCAGAAGTTAATGTTAAAGAATTGAAAACCGGTCAGCGGGCGCTCTTAAGTAATATAAACTACACCATTTTAGAAATTGATGAGGAATGGGAAAAGATTGGAGAAGAAGGCAAGGTCTCTGCTCTTCTAGGTGAAGACATAGTGAGAGTGGTCACTCATCTTGATGAAGTTCATGATGTAATCTTAGCCGCGCCTTTGAGAGAACAAAAAATTCGCGAAGGCGATTCCCTTCTCATTTTTGGAAATTTTGCTTTTGCTAAGTTACCCAAAGCAGAAACCGATGAGCTTCTGCTTGAAAAAGTGCCCGAAATTGGTTTCGCCCAAATCGGCGGCTTGAAAAATCAGGTTGAAATACTGCTTGAGGCCATTGAATATCCGGCGCTTTATCCGGAATTGTTCGCGCTTCATAAGCTCAAGCCGACTAAGGGCGTCTTGCTTTACGGGCCTCCCGGTTGCGGCAAAACACTTTTGGCCAAAGCCGTGGCTAACTTATTGGCGCAGAAGACGCGTAAGAAAATAGGCGATGCAAATATCTGTGCTTATTTCATCAATATTAAAGGTCCGGAACTTCTTAATAAGTGGGTTGGCGAAACAGAGAGAAAAATCCGCGAAGTATTCCAGCGTGCCAGAGAAAAGGCGGTAGAAGGCTCCCCCGTTATTATCTTTTTTGACGAATTTGATTCTCTTTTCAGAACCCGCGGTTCGGGGATTTCTTCCGATATTGAGTCAACTGTCGTGCCACAGTTTTTATCCATGTTGGATGGCGCTGAGGAGCTTAATAATGTCATTGTTATAGGCGCCTCCAATAGGCAAGACCTAATTGATCCAGCGATACTGCGCCCCGGCCGTTTTGATATCAAGATTAAGGTTGACCGGCCTGATGAACTTGGCGCCAAAGAAATTCTTGGAATTTATGTTACTCCCGATTTGCCTTGGGGCGAAGATTCCGAAGGCAAGTCGTATGTTGGCCAGAAATTTCATTCGGTTGTTAACCGTTTGCATGGCAATAAACCATATAGCGTTGATTTAAGTACGCCGGAACTAGTAGTTGAACACATGATCAAGGTTATTGTTGAATATTTGTATTATGTCGGTCCGCCGATTGCTTGGACTGACAGGCGCGGCAACCAGCATGAATACAACACCGAATGCATTGAAATTACTTGGGCCGATGGAGAAAGGAAAATGTTATATGTTAAGGATATTTTGGTTTCCGGTGCCATGATTGAAAGCATCGTAAATCGCGTTAAGAAAATAGCCATTAAACGCGCCGTCACTGGTAAAGGAGGCATTAAAATGGTTGATTTTTATACGGCCATAAGAGACGAAATCAAAGAAAGCAGTGACTTGCCGAATACCAATAATCCTGATGATTGGGCCAAGATCATCGGCCAGCGTTCGGAGAGCGGCCAGCGGATTGTTAATGTCCGCCCCATTATTGGGACACAGAGGGTGGCTAGTTCCCGGAGTACAGAACATGTTGTTACTACCGGCCAATATTTGTAATAAAGTAAACATCCGCGCAAATTGCGCGGATATTTTATTTCTGATACCATGTTTTAAGTGATTTGTACTTTTAAAAGAGGAGAAATCAAATGCAGGTCCTTGTTTCAGATATCGACTATTATGATGGCTACGGAGATTTTTCAGACCTTTTTTATCGATGTTTGCCCAGACGCCGTTTTAACCGGATACGCTATGAGCTTCCTATGGTTTTTGGAAGCGAAACAGAATTTGGTTTGACATACAGCAGGGTACTCGATAAAGAAAAGGCAAAATTTTTTCCGGTAGATTCTCCGGAGACAGTTTTTCTCCATATTATTAAGAAAGTTGCCGAAAAAACAAAAGCCTTTGCGCGCGATCCGGCATCGCCATGGTTAAGAAACGGACTAAATCATTTTGATCGGATCAGCATTGGTAAAATAACCGAAGCGGCGATTTCAGACGATATTTCCTGTCTTCCCGTTAAGCTTAAAAAAGCAGTTGAAAGAACAGGACTATCGGCTAAAGATTTTTATTTGGGAGAAACAGGAATATTTTTAGAAGAAGGCAGCCGTCTTTACATCGACGGTCCGCATTTAGAATCGTCTATCAGTGAATGCCGGGAACCGGGCGAAGTAGTTTGTCATGAAAAAGCAATGGAGAATATTATTACCGGAGTTTTACCTGAACTGGAAAATGAGATCGGTCGTGAAATTGTTATTCTTAAGGATAATACCGATAGGCACGGCAACAGTTATGGCTGTCATACAAACTATCTGCTTATGCTGGAATTTTTCAATCGGCTTTACGTAAAAAACGAATGGAGCGATGCTTGGTTAAGTTTTATTACCTCCGGCATAATTGTTACCGGCAGCGGTAAGGTCGGCTATGAATGCTATAGCGAGCCGTGCGACTACCAAATTTCTCAAAGAGCCGATCATTTTATGAGAATTTTAGGCAGCGGTACGATGTATTTTCGTCCGCTTATCAACTTTAGAGACGAACCGTTGGCCGACAGAGCGAAATACGGCCGTTTTCATGTAATTTTAGATGATTCCAATATGGCCGAATGGTCCATTTATCTTAAAATTGGCACTAAAGCGCTGGTTTTAAATATGCTTCAGCATCAATTTTTCGAAGGTGGAAAAACTATCAAGTATAAAGAGCTTTTTATAGATAATCCGATTGAATCTCTAAAATTCATTTCCAGGGATTTGACGTGTAAGAAGAAAGTCCTGTTAGCGGACGGCAGTGAAAAATCAGCTCTTGAAATTCAAGAGGAATGGCTAAGTATTGTTGAAGATTTTTATTCAGGTTCTGATTCTTATCCTTTTTGGATTTCGGATGTTATAGCAAAATGGAAATTAACTCTACGGTGGATTAGAGATGATGATGACAATCTTGATTCGGTTTTGGACTGGCGGATTAAACTTTCCCTCATCAAAGGTATAAAAGAAAAATATGCCAAAAGAGGAATAACTCTTGATTGGCGAGATGGTCGGATTAAAGATTTAGACTGCCTTTACCATAGTTTGGGTCCCAAAGGTCTTTACAATTGCGCTTTAAAAGCGGGTCACATTGAAAGAATTGTAACAGATGAACAAATTGAAATAGCTAAAACTGAGCCACCCGAAAACACCAGAGCATGGCTGCGCGGCCGGTTTATAAGGCACTTTTTGCCACATCTTGTCGATGCCAGCTGGGAGCTCCTGTCTTTTTATATTAAAATCGGTGATTTTGAAACATTGGTGTCGCTTAAGATGGACCCGCTCTGCAGTACGCGCCATAAGGTGGGCGAGTTGTTTACAGAAACAGACAGTTATGAAAGTTTTTGCAAGAGGTTTCTTTCCATGTATTTAAGTGGTAGGAGTCTTTTTTAAAGTTTTAAACCCCTTCGTTTCGAAGGGGTTTTACGTATAAAAACCAGGATATGGCAATTTTCTTAAAGCTACGTTAAGATATAAAAAGTCATTTTTATTCTTTAACAACTTATTAAGATAGGAATGAGAGTGCTATGAGAGATCGAGTCATGGGAGGCGAAATCGAATGGCTTGGTAACTTTAGGCCCAATCCTAACTGCCGATGGCAGGAAGCCGGGAACCTGTTTGAATCAATTAAAGCATTTCTTTGCAAAAAATATAGTATTAACAATTCTGGAGAGTTATTTCTTCCAAACGGCTCTCGTTTTTACCATGAGTCAACGGGTAATCATATTGAGACCACGACCCCCGAATGTGGAAGCGCAAGAGATGTCTTAAAATACGAAAAATGGCAAGAGCGCTTTATGTGCCGACTTTCAAAAGAACTGAAGGACAGTCTGGGAGAATTCGTGTTTCAAAAAAAGAACAGCAGTGATAATTTAGCCGATACCCGCGGCTCTCATGAGAGTTATTTGTCCGATAAAATGTTTAGTGATTTACTGAGTTCTGCTCAAGCAAGATTATATTCTATGCCCCCCACTATGGACCCGCGGCTTAATTATCTTATTCTGTTTTTAATAACACGTCAGATTTTTACCGGTAGCGGCGGCGGCATTTTAAGCTGCCAAGACAACAGTCGCAACGATTATGTAATTTCTCCTAGGGCTTATTTCATTGAGACGATTTTTAGCTCTTCATCAACCAGCTCGCGGCCGATTATTCACATTCGCAAAGAAGCGTTAGCCGATGACTCCAAATATTGGCGCAATCATTTTATTTTAGGCGATGCTAATATGGCCGACCTTTCAATCTTTCTTAAATTCGGAACGACAAGCGCCGTTTTGGAGATGATCGAGGAAGGTTTTTACGATAAGACATTGAATATGTTTGATCCTCGTGAAGCTGCCAATCTATTTAAAAAAATCTCCGGCGATTTAACCCTGCGAAACGTGCCAATTCGTTTGGTGGGTGGCGGAGATGAAGGTGTTATAGGAATCCAAAAACGATTCTGCCAAGATTTCAAAAGATACCTCGGCTATTCCGGTCAAGGCGGAGAAAAATTAGAAATTGCGCAAAGATGGTGGGAGATTTTGGAATGCCTGCAAGGGGACGATGAAAAAGTTTATCGGGAGTTAGATTACAAGATTAAGTTTAGGCTTTTAAATGACTATATGACGGCAAGGGGTCTTTCTCTTTCTGATAACAAGGTTAGGATGCTCGATCTTGACTACCACAGTTCGGATCCGAAAAAAAGCTTTTATTACTTGTTAAAGAATCGTCCGAGTTCTAAATTTGAAAGTTTGGTGAGTGAAAGTAAAATTTTGGAAAGAGGGGGCCTACCTCCAAATACCAGGGCTAAGTTAAGAGCTCAAATTCAATTGCTTCTTGAAGAATTAGACATGTCTTATAGTTTAAATTGGGATTTGGTGTCGTTCAAACCCATTGGTTCAGATGTACCTGAAAGAAAATTACACTTACCAGAACCGCGCGTTTCATCATTTGACGGTCTAAATTTTGAAAAAAACTATGATGCCATAGATTATCTAAACTCTTTAAAGCCCGGCGCTATTAAAATTCGTAAAGCCCCCTAGGGCTTTTATTTTTTAAACTTCCAGCCTTCATGTTTAGCGGTTTTTGTGATATAAAGAACGCATCATATAGAGGATTATGGGTAAACATTATTTAAATATCGGACAGGCTTCTGAAATAACCGATTCAAAAGATCGGCGTTTTTACCGTTTTTTGGAAATTCTTCCCGGCCTACTTTCTTGGAGCACTATTTTTTTAGTCATTTTTCTTTCTTGGGCCGAGCCTTTTCTTGTCGCCATTTTCATAATTTTTTTTGACGTTTATTGGCTTTTAAAGACAATTTTCCTTTCTCTTCACATGAGAGTCGCTTTTAACAAGATGAAAGAAAACTTAAAGAGAAATTGGCAAAATGAATTGGAAACCGTTCCGGTAGGTTCCGAGGTTCTATCGGGAACGAGTTGGCGCAATATTTATCACCTTGTGATTTTGCCGATGTATAAAGAACCGCTGGAAGTAGTGCGCGCCAGTTTTTTAAGCTTGGCAAAAATTAATTATCCGCTTAGCAAAGTTATTGTTGTTTTGGCGATTGAAGAGCGCGGCGGCGAACCGGCTTTAACGGTAGCGCGTGAAATTGAAAAAGAATTTGGAGGCGCGTTTTTTAAATTTTTGGTATCCGTTCATCCTAAAGATATTACCGGCGAAGTTGCGGGAAAAGGGTCTAACGATTTCTGGGCTATTAGGGCGGTTAAAAATAAAATTATTGACACACTTAACATTTCTTACGAAAGAATTATTGTTTCTGTTTTTGACGCCGACACTATCACTCATCCCGAATTTTTTGGCCGCCTTGCTTATGCGTATTTGTCTTGTAAAAAGCCGCTTCGCTCCTCGTTTCAGCCGATTCCGCTTTTTATAAACAATATTTGGCAGGCGCCGGCTTTCTCAAGAATTTTTGCTTTTTCAACGACTTTTTGGCAGATGATTCAGCAATCACGGCCGGAACGGCTTATAACTTTTTCTTCCCAGTCAATAGGTTTTAAGCCTCTTAGCGAGATCGGTTTTTGGCAAACCAACGTGGTGAGCGAGGACTCAAGAATTTTCTGGCAATGTTTGTTAAATTTTGACGGCGATTGGCAAACGGTGCCGTTGTTTTTTCCGGTTTATATGGATGCCAATATCGGAAATACTTTTTGGCAAACCATAAAAAACCAATATAAACAAATTCAACGCTGGGCTTACGGCGTTGAAAATAAACCCTATTTTCTATTTGGTTTTTCTAAAAATAAAAAAATTGAAAGAAAGAAAAAATGGCTTCTTAGTTTTATCATGGTTGAAAGCGCCCATTCTCTTGCTACCAATTCTTTGATTATTTTCATGCTCGGATGGCTGCCGACGGTAATTGGAGGCGGTCGTTTTTCACAAACGCTTCTTTCTTATAATCTTCCTTATATCACTCGCCTTATAATGACTTTAGCAATGGTCGGTTTAGTTTTTACTGCCATTATAGCCACAAATCTTCTTCCGCCAAAACCGCCGCATTACGGTCGGTTCAAGTGGTTTTTGATGATTGCCCAATGGTTTCTTTTTCCGATAAACATGATTGTTTTCGGTTCCATACCCGCTCTTGACGCCCAAACGCGATTAATGTTTGGAAAATATTTAGGTTTCTGGAGCACGCCAAAATCGATAAACTAGAATTTTCTACTCCAAGTGGATTCTGTTTTTAAATTCCGAAAGTCGCGACGCAAGAAGCGGATATTTTTTTAGCGCCGGGTCGTTGTTTAAAAGCGTTTTTGCCGCTTCCCGTGTTTCTTCTATAAGTTTTAAATCCGTCAATGATGACATTGCCAGATCCGGCAAACCAGATTGGCGGACGCCAGAAAAATCGCCCGGACCACGAATTTCCAAGTCTTTTTCGGCAAGTTCAAAACCGCTTTTGGCCGATTCAAGGGCCTTTAAACGCGCGCCGGTTTTACCGGAAGTCGAGTCGGTTAGAAGAAAACAATAGGATTGATGTTTGTCCCGGCCGACCCGGCCCCTGAATTGATAAAGAGAGGCCAGACCGAACCTGTCGGCGCCCTCAATCATCATTACGGTGGCATTTGGAACATCAATGCCCACTTCGACAACCGAAGTGGCCACGAGAATATCTAAATCTTTATTTAAAAAATCAAGCATTATTTTTTCTTTTTCCTTAGCTTTCAATCGGCCATGAATAAGCCCGATTTTGAATTCAGAAAATATTTCTTTTTTCAATCTTTCGTATTCTTTGATCGCTGCCCTAACCTCTATTCCTTCGGGAGATCTTTTTGACAGCTTTTCCGATTCTTCTATAAGAGGACAAATTATAAATCCCTGGTGCCCTTTCTTTATTTCGGATTTGATAATTTCATAAGTTTCCGCTCGTTGTGAGGGCGTGACGATCTTAGTAATAATATTTTTTCGCCCCTTCGGCATTTCTTTTATTAAAGACAAATCCAAATCGCCCCAAATGGTAAGGCCTAAGGTTCTAGGGATTGGCGTTGCCGTCATGGAAAGCAGGTGCGGCACCGGTATTTCACGGCGCGTCAGCGCGGCGCGCTGGTTAACTCCAAAGCGATGCTGTTCATCTATAATGACTAACGCCAGATTTTTAAATTTTACATTTTTTTGGATTAACGAATGAGTACCGATTATTATGGGAATTTCGCCACCCGCCACTTTTTTTATAAATTCTTTTTTGGTAATTTCTCCGTTTGAAATTTTGGCTTCGTTTGAAGTTAAAAGACCTGATTCAATTTTAAATTGCTTTAAAAGCGGAGATATTTTTTCAAAATGTTGGCGACTTAGAATCTCGGTCGGTGCCATAATGGCAGTTTGATAGTTGTTTAAGGCGACTAGATAGGCCGATATTGTTGCGACAACGGTTTTGCCGCTTCCAACGTCGCCCTCCAGTAGCCGGTTCATTGGCGACGGCATTGCTATATCCTGTATTATTTGCCAAGCGGATTTTTTTTGGTCGCCGGTCAATTTATAAGGAAGAGAATCGACAAATTCTTTAGTTAATTTTTCATCAAATTTTATTTTTGGCGCAGTTTGTTTTTGCAGTTTTGACCTTTCGAGTCCCATAAAAAGCTGTAAGACGAAAAGCTCTTCAAATGCAAATCTTCTTTTTGCCAATTCGGCTTTTTCAATCGTCTGCGGAAAATGGATTTGAGAAAAGGCGTAGCTTAAATCGGGAAGGCGATAGGCTTTTTTTATTTCACCGGGAATAACATCTGGGATTTGGCCGGCAAATTTAAGAAGCGGCTTTATGCCTAGTCTTAACCAGCGGGAAGTGATGCCGTAGGTCTCGGGGTAAACAGGAACCAATCGTCCGGTATGAAGAGTTTCTTCTTTGTTGTATGAATTTTCGCCGTGGCTCGTGATTTCATAGGCCGGATTGGAAAAACAAAGATGATTTTTATTTAAAACCACTTTGCCGGAAAGATTAAGCGTGTATCCTGGTTTTAGTTGGTTTATTAAATACGGTTGATTAAACCAGACTGACTTAATGGCACCGCTTTCGTTTTCAACGACGGCTTCCGTAATGATTATGTTTCTTCGAAAAATCCTGATATTTTTAGCGCTTAAAATTACCCCGTGTATTGTCGCTTTGGTATTGGGTTTGATATTGGATATGGAAACAAAATCAGAAAAATCTTCATAGCGATAAGGGAAGTGATATAAAAAATCGCTAGCCTTTTTTATATTAAGTTTGGCGAATTTTTTAGCCGCAGCCGGCCCGAAGTATTTAATGTTTTGAATCGGGACATCAAGAATTGATGGCATATGTCCCCTCGGTAGGAATCGAACCTACATTGCAAGATCCGCAATCTTGCGTCCTGTCCATTGAACGACGAGGGGAGGATAATAAATAATAACTGCTCAATAAGCAGCTATATTTTACCACATTTTTTAAATTTTCGCTACTAAAAAAGCTTTTTTCTCAACAAGTCAATAAACGATTCATTTTCCTCGGTTTCTTCCAGATATCTGTTGAGAATTTTTCTTATGTACGTTTCATCGTTATTATAAAAGGGGATGATAAGAAGCGGCGTCAAATGTTTTTTAAAGTGAAAGGCAATTTCCCTTTCGTGAGTAGAGCTCTCTTCTTGGGAACTAAAGTCTTGTCCAGTTTGTTGCTCAAGTCTAGCAGGAAAAATCCAGAAGGATTCAAAATTTTCATATGGATAAAACTTACTGTCGATGTGAAGTCCTTGACTATCCAAACGGAAATCAATCAGCTCGCGCTTTTTATTTTTAATGGCGTATATAATAAAAGCCGCTAAAGCGATGATGATAATAAGAAGATAGTTTTTTAGGATAATCGAAAAAACAACGAGCGCCAAAGCCAGAATTCCTAAAGCCCAAAACCACTCTGAAGCTTTTGGCATATGGTCGGGTTCTTCAATCTGCCAGTTTATCCCGCCAAAGGCGGGGTCTACTTCTTCCGATGTGTTTTCATCGCGTATTTTTAGTTTTATTGTTTCATCTGGTGCGGGTATCATTTTAATGAATAAATATAGTTCATAGTTGCGAAGGTCACCTTCGCAACCTACTGGCGGACTTTGTCACGCCGTAGGTTCGCTTCGGCGAACCGAAGGCGGAAGCGGGAGGATTCGAACCTCCGATACTCTTTCGAGTATACCGCATTTCGAGTGCGGCCCATTCAACCACTCTGGCACGCTTCCTTAATAATACTAATGTTATTATTTTAAACCTAATTTTGCCAAATTAAAATCCCGATAGCAATTCGGGATTTGTTCCTTGTTTCTAATTAGAAGAATCTTTCGTTATAGATTTTGATGCATTCCACAGAACAACAGGGATGATAATCTCGGCGAAGTTCGTCGCTGTTAACTTGACGGTCGCAAATCTTGCAATGATAATGGGGGAGCTTGTAATCACAATCTTCTTCATCACATTTCATCGGGACTAGGCCTCTGTCAAAATCTTGACTAAGTGCCGGACCGGCATCTTCATTAAGATTGCGACTATCACTACCACATTCATCCATTATCCACTCCTTCGTGTGGTTGTTTTTTTTTAAAAGACCCAAAAGCACTAATTACAATTTTTTTATCATACTATATTTTCAGATGTCAAATTTTTGCGTAGCGTCTTGGAAATAGAAAGATGTGGCGGCGCACTCTTTTATTCTAAAAACAAAAGATTTAACAGTGCCATGCGAATATACAATCCATTTCGAGCTTGGCGAAAATATGCGGCGCGCTTATCGTCATCGACTTCTCGGCTAATTTCGTTGACTCTCGGCAATGGATGCATAATAACGGCTCGCTTGTTAAGTTTACTAAGCATTTTTTTATTCAAAACAAATGAATTTTTCACTCGTTCATAAAGCCTCGCCGATGAAAATCGTTCTTTCTGAATTCGCGTCATGTACAAGACATTGATTTTTGGAAGAATACTTTCCAAGTTATCAGATTCAGAAAACTTTATTTTTCGCGAATTCAAGAAAGATTTATATTTTTGGGGTAATCTCAACTCTCGTGGCGCGACTAAGAATATTTCAACATTATTACAAATCGAAAGAAGATAAATGAGCGAGTGAATTGTTCTGCCGTAGAGCAGATCGCCAACCATGCCAATTTTAAGATTATCAATACTGCCGAGTTCTTTTTTAATGGTGTATAAATCAAGAAGTGCTTGGGTGGGATGTTCGCCATCGCCATCTCCTGCATTGATAATAGGTACAGAAGAAACTTTTGCAGCTCGCTCGGCCGCTTCGGATTCGTGGTGGCGAAGGACAATCATGTCGGAATACCCAGCAATAATTCGCACGCTATCCTCCAGCGTTTCTCCTTTGATGGCCGAAGAAAAATGTTCCGCGCTCTCGGTAGAAATTACTTGACCGCCCAGCTTGAGCATAGCGGACTCGAAAGAAAACCGAGTGCGAGTACTCGGTTCGTAGAAAACACAAGAGAGGATTTTGTTCTGCAAGAGTTTCGGAGTTTTACCTTTGAGGTCTGCTTTTTCAAATTTATCTGCTCTTCTGAAAATATCTACGAGCACTCTTTTATTCAAAAATTGTTGCGTGCTTAAGATATGTCTAAAGCTCATATGATTAAAAAATTTTCTTCCTCGCTATAACTATAACACAATTTCCTAAATGGTGCAGTATTCTTGAATTAGTCCGAACCCTCTTTCGCTAAAGCTACAGATGGGCGCGGCGCATTTCGCCCGCCGAAGTTTTAACGAAAGCGGATGACAATTTTCCGCCTACGCTCTTCGAGCTACGGCGGACAAGCAAGTTTTTCTTTGGCGGCAAATTCTTTGTTCTTTGAATTATGAAAAAAAATGGCTCCGCGCGTTAGCTAGGAGCCATGTTGAGCGAGTTGTACTCGCTTGACTGCTGCGAAGTGACATTAAGAAGGTTTGTTCAACCATGCTCGGAAGCGGACTACAAACCATCCGCCTAGCATAACAATGGTGAGCAGATACAGAGCAACAGATCCGGTCGGTGGATCGTTGTATGCCCCGAAATACTTTCCGTTGATTACGGCGACAATTAAGCCGCCGACCCACAAAAACGAGCTTCTTTTCATTTGCCCACCCTCATTTAAAGGTACGGTTTGATTTCACTCTAGCACTACGCTGAAGGTTCAATCTAATATAGCATACCCACTATGAAAAGTCAAGGTTTGTGCGAAAATAATAAAATAGTCCTATTTAGACCATTTTCTTAAATCCTTATGAAAAATTTTTCTTCCCCCAAAATTAAAATATGGTTCCCTCCTTCGTCCTTCGACTTGCTCAGGACTACGGACGGGCAAGCGAGCCGATGTCTTGGTGCACCCGGAAGGATTCGAACCTTCGACCTTCTCCTTAAGAGGGAGCAGCTCTACCACTGAGCTACGGGTGCGTAATTTAACTTTTGCGTTCTCGGAGGGATTCGAACCTCCAATAATCCCGCCAAGGCGGGATCGTGATACTCGCCCGCCCAAACTTTTGCGCGCCCTGAGGGATTCGAACCCCCGACCCCTTGTTCCGAAGACAAGTGCTCTAATCCGCTGAGCTAAGGGCGCAAAAGTTTGGGCGGGTCAATTTCACCACGAGGACAAAAACCTGTTGCCGCAGGTGACCGTTCTGTCCAACTCCGACGCTTCTAGGTCGGAGCTCCGACTTTTTACTTAGAACGTCGGAGTTGAGCTACGGGCGCATTAAAATAGATTTATAAAATAACACAAAATTGCTTAAAAGTAAATATCCACACTCACCAATGAGTGTGGATATAAATTATCTCTTCCAAAGTCTTAACAAGCTTTTTCCGGTCATTTCCGGAGGTTGTTTTAATTCCATTAACTCTAAGATCGTCGGCGTCACATCGGCCAAAATGCCATCTACCCCAATTTTTCCAAGCTCAACCTCTTCCGGTGTTTTTTCCCGGTTAAAATCATTGGCGATAAGGTAAAAAGGCACTGGGCTGTCAGTGTGTTCCGTATGCGGCTGGCCAGTTAAAAGGTCAATCATCTCGTCGGCATTGCCATGGTCGGAAGTAATTATAAGTACGGCGTTGGTTTTCAGCGATTCAGCCATCAGTTGGCCCATCTCTTTGTCTAAAATCTCAATAGCGGAAACCGCGGCCTTAAAACTTCCGGTATGGGCAATCATATCGGCATTGGCGTAATTGACAACGATAAAATCATATTTTTTTGAATTTATGGATTCAATAATTTTTTCCGTAATTTCTTCGGCCGCCATTGCCTGGTTTTCTTCAAAATTACTGTCGCGCATTGTCGGAATAATTATTCTGTCTTCCTTTGGGAAAGGATTTTCAATCCCGCCATTAAAAAAATAAGTTATATGCGCGTATTTTTCTGTTTCCGCGATATGAATTTGGGCTTTACCGGCATCGGAAATCATTTTTGCCAAAGAATTTTCAATTTTTAGCGGTTCAAACAAAACATGGATAGGGAGGCTTTCTTCATAGCGGGTCATTGTGGCAAAATAGAGGTTATTTATTTTATCTCTTACAAACTTATTGAAATTTTCTTCTACAAAAGCGCGAGTTAATTGCCGGGCGCTGTCTTCTCTAAAATCTAAATAGATAACGGCATCGCCGTCTTTAATCAATCCATCATTTTCTGAAGAAGGCCCGGCGATTACTTTCGGTTCAATAAATTCATCGGTCAGGCCCTTATCGTAATCCGATTGAAGAGCGCTTTTTGTATCGCTGTAAATCTCGCCCGAGGCTTCGGTTAAGAGGCGATACGCTTTTTCGGTTTTGTCCCAGCTGTTGTCTCTATCCATCGCAAAGTGGCGGCCGATTAAATTCACGATTTTTGCAAAAGGATATTCCTGCGCTATTTTGTTTTGCACTTTTTCATAAAAATTCAGCGCTTCTTTGGGTGGCGAATCGCGGCCGTCGGTAAATGCGTGGATAAAGACTTTTTCTAAGTTTTCCTTTTTGGCGAATTCTAAAAGAGCGTAAAGATGATCGATGTAGCTATGAACATTGCCGCTGCCGATAAGGCCCATGATATGGAAAGCCGAATTGTTTTTTCTGATATGTTCAACCGCGCCAAGAAGCGCCGGATTTGCGTAAAAAGAGCCGTCGCGAATGGCGAAAATAATGCGCGGCAGATACTGGTAGACAATTCTTCCGGAACCAAGATTCAAGTGGCCGACTTCGGAATTACCTTCTTCGCCCCACGGCTGGCCAACGGCGATTCCCGATGCCTGAAGATTAGTCACCCTAAAATTTTTTTCAATAAAATCAAAGTTTGGTTTACGGGCTTTAAAAATAGCGTTAGCCGCGTTTTCCGGCCCCCGCCCGTATCCGTCTAAAATTACTAAAATAACCGGTTTGTACATATGAACATATAATACAATTTTTAATTAATAATTTCTAATTTTTGTATGATTAAATTATTCTTATCTGTTATATTATCTTAATTCTTTATCCGCATTCATGTCCTCGAGGCATCTTGTGCGGATAAAACTTTTAGTATATTATTTAGTATAATATTTTATTTATGATTTTAATATGATCTTAAAAGGGAAATCATTGACTAGGGAAATATTATTTGTGGTTGCCGTTAGTCCAATTTTGCTTTCTGCCCTATTTGCTCCCAACGCAGTTCAGCTTTTAAAGCCGTTGATTAAATGGCGTAAAAATTGGGATAAGATTGATTATAAACGAATCCATGAAGCAGTACGGAGACTAAACAATAAAAGATTAGTAAGATTAACGGAAAAAGGCGATAAGTTATTTATAGAAATTACCGACAGCGGTAAACGATTAGTTAAAAACTTTGATTATGATAATTTAGAACTGCCCAAACTAAAAGAATGGGACAAAAAATGGCGGTTGGTGGTCTTTGACATTCCCAATAAAAAGAAAAAAGAAAGGCGCGCTTTTTCCAGAAAATTAAAAGATATTGGTTTTTATCCTCTGCAGGAAAGCGTATTTATTTATCCTTATGATTGCCGCGATGAAATGGATTTTATTTGCGAATTTTTATCAATCGGCCGTTATATAAATTATTGTATTGTTGAATCTTTAGATAAAAGAGAAGGAGATCTGCGCCGAATCTTTGATTTAGAGCTTTCTTAAAGTACTGGGCGCAAAAAGTATTTTGAAAAGTTGTTTATCCGCATATGTGTCCTCGAGGTCAGATATGCGGATAACTTAAAGATGATTTAAATTTAAAAACGTTTTTTAATATATAAACTTGCTAAATTCTAATTGGCGGGATATTCTGAATTTAGAATGAACGGCAGAGAGGAGAAATTGTCATGAAAAGATTACCGCGCACACAATTTGGAAATCCCATACTAAGAAAAAGGGCCAAAACAGTTTCTCCAAAGCTGTTCGGTAGTCGTTCTTTGAAACAGCTTATTAAAGAAATGTTTTTTACCATGCGGCACGTAGGTGGAGTTGGTCTTGCGGCTCCACAGATTGGGAAACCTCTTCAACTCGCAGTCATTGAGATCAAGAAAACACCGATACGACCAGAAGTTGTACCTTTAGCACCAACTGTGATTATCAATCCGGAGATCCTTACAGTTTCAAAAGAAAAAATCAACGACTGGGAAGGTTGTTTAAGCTTACCGAATGTCCGCGGCCTAGTACCTAGACATAAAGGAGTAACCATAAAATACTTTGATCAATCCGGCGAAAGACGCATTGTGAAACTTCATGGATTTCAAGCGAGAGTTTTCCAACACGAAATTGATCATCTTGATGGCACGGTATACGTAGACAGGATGCAAGACATGCAAAGCCTTATGACCTCCGGAGAATTCAAGAGGCGCATTCTTAGTAAGGGGCTTAAGAGCAAGTAAAATAAATTATTATAGCGTTGTTACTTTTCCTCTGTTATGGGAGAATCGACAGCGCTTTTATTTTTAAACACCTTTCTTTTTTAATCATTGACAAAATGTTTGGATACGGTTAAATTATGGAGGTTATGCCGACTATTCATCAACTAATAAAAAAACCGAGGCGACCGAAGAAAAGCAAGACCAAATCTCCGGCTTTGCAGTATTATTTTAATTCCATAAAAAATCGGCCGGTATTTTCATCTTCTCCTTTTAAACGCGGCGTTTGCGTTAAGGTTTTTACTACAACTCCAAAAAAACCAAACTCGGCTTTGCGGAAAGTGGCCAGAGTCCGCCTAACCAACGGCAAAGAAGTAACGGCCTATATCGGCGGCGAGGGCCACAGTCTGCAGGAACACTCGGTGGTTGTTATTCGAGGAGGCCGCGTTAAGGATCTCCCCGGCGTTCGGTATCACATTGTGCGAGGCATTTTGGATTTTGCCGGAGTAGAAGGAAGAAAGCAGGAGCGAAGCAAATACGGGGTGAAAAAACCAAAATGAGGCGAAAAACAAAAATAAAAAGATATATTATTCCCGATGAGCGATATAATAACCCGGTTGTTTCCAAACTGGTGAATTATGTTATGCGGAACGGTAAAAAATCGGTTGCTCAAAAAGTTGTCTATACTTCGTTTGACATAATAAAAGAAAAAACAAAAGCCAATCCGATTGAAATTTTTGACAGAGCGATGAGAAACATTACGCCCTCAATTGAGGTAAAATCGCGCCGGGTAGGCGGCGCCAATTATCAAGTGCCCCAGCCGGTACGCAATGAAAGAAAAGTTCAACTGGCTTTTAGGTGGCTTCTTCTTGCCGCAAAATCAAAAAAGGGAAAACCTATGGCCGAAAAACTGGCCGAAGAATTAATGCTTGCTTCAAACAACGAAGGATCGGCAATAAGAAAGAAGCTGGATACCCATAGGATGGCTGAAGCAAACAGGGCATTCGCGCATTTTTCATGGTAGAAAAAAAAATATTTCCAATAGAAAAAGTCCGCAATATCGGTATTATTGCTCATATTGACGCCGGAAAAACCACCGTTTCCGAGCGTATTTTGTTTTACACCGGCATTTCTCACAAAATCGGCGAGGTTCATGAAGGGGCGGCTGTTATGGATTGGATGGAACAGGAAAGAGAACGGGGCATTACTATTACGGCAGCGGCCACAACGACTTTTTGGACCCCGACTCTTTTATTGAAAGAACCCACCTCCGCCGAAGCTGCGGCGGGCAAGGAAAACGAACACCGCATTAACATTATTGATACTCCCGGGCACATTGATTTTACCGTTGAAGTTCAGCGTTCACTTAGGGTTTTGGATGGCGCCGTTGTAGTGTTTGACGGCGTTGCCGGCGTTGAACCGCAGTCAGAAACCGTTTGGCGCCAAGCCGATAAATACGGCGTGCCAAGAATTTGCCTTATAAATAAATTGGACCGGACGGGCGCGTCTTTTGAAAAAAGTTTGGCATCAATTCACGAGCGTCTGACATTGAATGCCGTTCCGGTAAATTTGCCGAACGGACTTGAAGAAAAATTTGAGGGCGTCATTGATCTTATTGAAGAGAAGGCCGTTCGTTTTTTGGGCGAACATGGCGAAAAAGTTGAGTATTTTGATATTCCGGAGAGTCTTAAAAAACAAGCGGTTGAAGCCAGAAAAAGCTTGATAGAAAAAACCGTCGAAACCGACGACGAATTGATGGCAAAATATTTGGAAGGACAGGCGATTTCTAAAGACGAAATTAGAAAAGCAATAAGAAAGGCGGTCATTGGGAATAAAATTATTCCGGTTTTTTGCGGCTCGGCCTTAAAAAATAAAGGCATTCAGCTTGTGCTTGACGGCGTTGTAGAGTATTTGCCCAGTCCAGCAGATCTTCCCCCCACTAAAGGCATTGAACCAAAAACCGGCGCTGAAATTTTACGCGAACCGAAAAATGATGAACCGTTTACGGCGCTGGCTTTTAAAATTGCAAGCGATCCTTACGTCGGCTCGCTTACTTATTTTCGCGTTTACTCGGGGAAGCTTTCAAAAGGTTCTTATGTTTTAAACTCATCCAAGGATTACAAAGAGCGAGTCAGCCGGATTTTGCTGATGCATGCTAACGATCGGGAGGAAGTTGAGGAAATAAAAGCCGGTGAAATCGGCGCCATTGTCGGATTAAAAAACACCACCACAGGCGATACGCTTTGCGACGAAGAACATCCGATTATTTTGGAAAAAATTGTTTTCCCGGAACCGGTCATTTCCCAAAAGATAGAACCAAAAACTAAAGCCGACCAGGAAAGAATGGGTCTGGCTATGAAACGTTTGTCTGAAGAAGATCCGACTTTCAGGATTAAGTCAGATTCCGAAACCGGTGAAACCATAATTTCGGGCATGGGTGAACTTCATCTGGAAATTATTGTTGATCGGATGAAAAGAGAATTTAAAGTTGAGGCCAACATTGGTCGGCCGCAAGTTGCTTACAAAGAGACAGTCAGAAAAGCGGCCGAAGCTGAAGGTAAATATATTCGGCAATCGGGCGGCCGCGGCCAATACGGCCATGTTTGGTTGAGAGTTGAGCCTGCCGACCGGGGGAGCGGTTTTGAATTTATTGATGAAATCAAAGGCGGCGTTATTCCGCAGGAATTCATTCCGGCGGTTGAAAAAGGCATACGCGAAGCCATGGAAAAGGGCGTTAAAGGCGGATTTCCGATGGTTGACATGAAGGCGGCTCTTTATGACGGTTCTTATCACGATGTTGACTCTTCTGAAGCAGCTTTTAAAATTGCCGCCTCAATTGCTTTTCAGGAAGCCGCAAGACGCGCTACTGTAGTATTTCTTGAGCCGATTATGAAAGTTGAAGTGGTAACTCCGGAACAGTTTTTTGGCGATGTCACCGGCGACCTAAATTCCAAGCGTGGTAAAATTGAACAAATGTCGGAAAGAGCAATGCTAAAAGTAATTGATGCCAAGGTGCCGCTTTCTGAAATGTTCGGCTACGCCACCAAGCTTCGCTCAATGAGCCAAGGTCGCGCGAGTTATACTATGGAGTTTGATCACTATGAAGAAGTTCCAAATAATGTCGCGGAATTGATTGTTGCGGGTAAAAAGTAGTTAATAACAAACATGTACGAAACAATAAAAAAATTTTTAGAAGAAGGAGGGAAATGTCTTTTGATTGAAGACGGAAAGCCGATTGGCGTTGTTTTGACGATGGAAGAATACGAAAAACTTCAACCTTCGCCGAAAAAAGATGAGGTTGCGGCCTCGACCGAAACGGCGGTGAATATGGATGAACTTGATTTTGCGTCGCCCGATGATATTACGCTTGAAGATTTAGGGTTAGATGAAATATCGGAATAAAGATTAAGTCGGGCTATTTTTTACTTTTGCAAAAATTTTTTGCTTTTGGTATATTTACAACGTGTCCACTAAAACATTAGAAAGAGTAAAAGCGGAAATCAAAAGAGAGCTCATGCAAGAGTTTGTTTTACCAATTCTACGAGAGGTTAAAGATGCCGAAGGGGAATACAAAGAAGCCTTTATAAGGCAAGTGTTGAAGATGGCGAAAGAAAAGCCCAGTTATGTCTACGACCCTAAGACTTTTTTAGGCCAAATTAAGAAATAATAATTTAGATGCATCGGCTTATTTTCGGCAAGGCATTTCTTGATTCTTCCAAAAAGTTAGATGAAATCATTAAGCCCAAGCTAAAATCTAGTTTGGATTTTTTTATCACTAAACCCATTTCACTCATCTTTACACACTAAGCCGCTTACCGGAAAACTTTCCGGTTTTTATTCTTTCAGATTAAGCAGAGATTATAGGGTTATTTTTAAAATTATTTCTTCTGAAGAAATTTACTTAATAAGAGTTGGCCATCGTAGGGATATTTATAGATAGAATTTTATTTTTGTAAAATATAGTTTATAACTATGTGTGAACATTACCGCGGTCTATTGACTAATTTTGGTTTTTAGTGCTATAATTTAGCAGGCTTAAAAACCATAAAATCACAAAGATCAAAGGAGGAGCGAAAATATGGGAAGAATCCCTGTAGAGCTCAAAGATCAACGTGATAAACTTATAACTAAAGTTTTAGCAGAAAGAAATGGTCATAATCTTTCGGAAATAGCCAGAAAGCTTTCTGGCCACCCTCTTTTTTCTGGATCAAAAAACTATAAGGTTATTTACCAATATATTCTGCGTTTAGCATATCAGAACGAGGCTACTGGCGAGGGCCAAAGGTCGTCGCTAAAGTCAACTCCCAACACGCCTAGCCAATCGCGTTTTGAACAAGTGGTCAACCGTGTTTCTTTACATCTTCCGGTTGGAACTGCAGATCAAATTGCACGACTTCTTAGAGTGCTTCGCGCTGAATTTTCCTTGTTGGAGCAAGAAGCACTTAAAGCAAAACAACTTGAATTGGAAGTGTGTAATCTTAAGAGTCATCGCTGTATGGATGTTGACACGACGCTCCGTGAAGAAAATGAGCGTCTCAAAGAAAGAATTGCATTTCTTGAACGTCGGGTAGAGGCGCTCTCGCGTCTGACAACCCCGAAGATCGATAATGATAAACACCTAGCAATTGCGGGTAGGTAATAATAGATCCGCAAATTAATCCAGGAGAGCCGCATAATTGCGGCTCTTTAATATACTTATAACAATAGAGTTATCTTGATAACACGGAAAAATACAGAGCTTTTTATAAAATAAACAGTTGACAGATTTGGCTGTATTGACTAAAATGGGATTTGCGTGTTAAAAATATAAAGCTAATGTATGGCGACCCCAGTTCTAATTTTACTGGAATAGCTTAAAAAATTTTATTATTAGTAATCTAAATTTATCCTCCTTCGCATAAAGCTACGGAGGACAAGTAAAAATATGGCAGAAAAATTTGAACGAACAAAGCCCCATCTTAATGTCGGAACCATCGGCCACGTTGACCATGGCAAAACCACTTTAACGGCGGCTATTACCAAGATTCTTCATATGAAGGGCTTGGCGAAAAAAGCGGAGTCGGTTGACGATATTGATAAAGCGCCCGAGGAAAAAGCGCGCGGCATTACGATTCAGTTGCATCACTCCGAGTATGAATCAGAAAAGCGCCACTATGCGCACATCGACGCTCCAGGCCATGCCGATTACATCAAAAACATGATTACCGGCGCGGCGCAGATGGATGGCGCCATTCTCGTTGTTGCCGCGACCGACGGTCCGATGCCCCAAACAAGAGAACATATTCTTTTGGCGCGCCAGGTTGGCGTTCCGTCTTTGGTGGTTTTCTTGAACAAGGTTGATATGGTTTCCGATCCGGAACTGGTAGATTTGGTTGAAGCTGAAATTCGCGAACTTTTAACTAAATACGGATTTCCCGGCGATAAAGTGCCGGTAATCCGCGGTTCGGCTCTTAAGGCGCTTGAAGCTAAATCTCCTGATGACGAAGCGGCTAAACCAATTCTTGAGTTAGTTCAAGCGCTTGATGATTTTATTCCCGAGCCGGTTCGCGAAATCGAAAAACCGTTTCTTATGCCGATTGAAGACATCTTTTCAATTGAAGGCCGCGGTACGGTTGTGACCGGCCGGATTGAAAGGGGCATGGTTAAACTTAACGATGAAGTTGATATAATCGGCTTAAGACCGAATCAAAAAACAATCATTACCGGTATTGAAATGTTTAATAAGTCGCTTGACGAAGGCCGCGCGGGCGATAATGCCGGCATTCTTATCCGTGGTCTTAAGAAAGAAGACGTTGAACGCGGCCAGGTTTTAGCCAAACCAGGTTCGGTAACACCGCACACAGAGTTTGACGCGGAAGTTTATATTCTTACTAAAGAAGAGGGCGGCCGGCATACTCCATTTTTTACGAACTACAAGCCGCAGTTTTATATCAGAACTACCGATGTTACCGGCGAAGTTGTTTTGGCTCCCGGAGTAGAGATGGTTATGCCCGGCGATACCGTAAAATTCTCCGTTAAATTAATTGCTCCCGTGGCTCTGGAAGAACAGCAACGATTCGCTATTAGAGAGGGCGGTAAAACAGTCGGCGCCGGTGTTGTGACGAAAGTCAATAAATAATTATTTCCGGTTAGTTCTCTGTTCTTAGTTCTTAAAAACAAATTAAATGGCTAAAGAAAAAGAAGAAATAAAACAAAGAATAAGAATCAGAATCAAGGCCTACGATAACAAAATTATTGATTCTTCGGCAAAACAAATTGTAGAAACGGCTCAGCGCCAAGGCGCTCGGGTTTTGGGGCCGATTCCCTTGCCAACAGAAACAAAAAAATATACCGTAAATTCTTCCACTTTTGTCCATAAGAACAGCCGCGATCAATACGAGATGAGGGTTCATAAAAGACTGATAGATATTTTCAGTCCTACCGCAAAAACTATTGACGCTTTGACCAGCCTTAATCTTCCGGCCGGAGTTGATATAGAAATAAAAATGTAAGGGCTTTCTCAAAAAACTCCGAGCCCGATGAGGGTTCGGAGTTTTTTGTCAGAAAACCTTATCCCGCCATGGCGGGATTAAAAAATTTTATGAAGTTTATATTAGGAAAAAAAATCGGGATGACTCAAGTTTATAAGGGAAACAACATTGTCCCCGTAACTTTAATAGAAAGCGGGTCTAATTTTGTTACTCAAGTCAGGACAAGAGATAAAGATGGTTATTCAGCTGTTCAATTGGGTTTTGGTGGAGCAAAAAAAACCAATAAACCAAGATTAGGCCATCTTAAAAATCTTCCCCAGTTAAAACATTTGAAAGAATTTAGAGTTGATTCCACCGAACTTAAAACAGGTGATGAAATAGATGTCTCTAATTTAAATGCCGGAGAGAAAGTAACGGTAGTAGCAATTTCAAAAGGCAAGGGATTTCAGGGTGTTGTTAAAAGGCATGGATTTCATGGCGGGCCAAAAAGCCACGGTCAAAAAGACCGCCATCGCGCTCCCGGCTCTATTGGCGCATCGTGGCCCCAGCATGTCATAAAGGGAATGAGAATGGCGGGCCGGACGGGCGGCGATAAAATAACCGTTAAAAATGTGGAAATTGTTGAAATTGATAAAGAAAATAATATTATTGCTCTTAAGGGGGCGGTGCCGGGAAGGCGGGGGACTTTAGTTATGATAAAAAGTTAACCCGCTCTGAAAATAAATATTAGTTCTCTAAACAAAAATTAAAAATGAACAGCCCCCGCGTTGCGCGGGGGCCGACTCCGCACGATTGCGGGGTCTTAAGAAAGAACGGTTGGTTGTCTAGTAGCTGGGAGGTGTGGCGATCCACCGATCGAAACAGACGGTGCCGGTGGATCGCTGTTCGCACACCTGGGCTACGTAGCCCATACTTGGTGTCGAGCGGTGGTAGCCGCCGTAACTGTAGCCGCCACCGTTTCCGCTCAACGAGATGTTGAAGTTGAGCTGGGAGAGACTGATGGCTCGCTTGGGAGCCGGCGCCGGCGCGAAGGGTGCCTGGATCTCTTCCGGCCTGGGGGCCGGCGGAGAAAACATCGGCGGCAGGGTTGCCGCCGGCGCCGCAGGCCGCGGCGCGCAGAAGTAGTCGTCGGCCTTTGAGCACATCGTTGCCGGCGGCTGAACCGGCGTCGGGACGACCGCGGAAGGAGCCGGCGCACAGCAGCAGCACGTCGCTGCCGTGGTAGGCGCAGGTGCCGTGGGGACGACTGCCGGCGCCGGCGCAGCTGGCGCAGGCGCTGTCGGCGACACCTTCTTCGGAGCGGCGGCGGGCACCTTCTTCGCGGCCGGCTTGGCCGCGGGCTGAACCGCCTTCGAAGGCGGCGGCAGAACCACTCGCACGGCCTCGTGCCGCACGATGGCCGGGCCGTAGCCCGACAAGTTGAGCGCGATTAGAAGGCCGAGCGCGCCGAGCGCCATGAACAGAAAGTTCAGAACCCATCGCTTTGTCATCGTCATCCCTCCTTAGGGATTTCGGATGTTACGGTTTAGAACGTTTTTTATTGACCACTTCGACTCAGCTCAGGGTCAATCCTGAGCTTGTTGAACGGATTGACAAACAACTTACTTTTGTACTAACATTGTATCATATTTTTTAAGTTATGTCAAGGGTTAAAGTCTATAATCAAGAAGGAAAAGAAATAGCCGAAATAAAGCTTAATGAAGCCATTTTTGGGTTGCATTGGAACGCCGACTTGGTTCACCAAGCGGTAAGAGTTGCAATGGCTAATAAAAGGCAGGTTGTGGCCTCAACTAAGGATAGGAGCGAAGTTAGGGGCGGCGGACGCAAGCCATGGAGGCAAAAAGGCACCGGTCGGGCTCGTCACGGTTCAACTCGTTCCCCTTTATGGAAGGGCGGTGGCATTACTTTCGGACCGACAATCGAAAGAAACTTCAAATTAAAAATTAACAAGAAAATGGCGCGTAAAGCGTTTTTAACAGCCCTTTCGGCCAAAGCAAGAGACAATGAGATTTTGATTTTTGATGATTTGAAAATTCTATCGTTAAAGACGAAAGAAATGGCAAAGATTATGGCTAATTTCCCGCAAATAAAAAAAGGACTTTTGGTCTTATTTGAGAAAAACGATATGCTTAAAAATGCCAGCCGCAATTTATTAAAACTTGAAGTCGTTAATATAGATAATCTTAATATTTTTAATGTTTTAAAGCATCGGCATCTTATTTTTACAAAGCCCGCCATTGAGTATTTAAATAAAAAATATGACGCTCCTAAATAAATTATTCAAAACTAAAGACAAGGTAAAACCCTCCGTCGCCTCGGCGCCTGTTTCAGCCGTTCAACTTCCTGCTAAGGTTGACCCCGCCCTTAAGCTTAAGGGCGGGGTTGATGTAAAATCTAAGATTCTATTGCCCCATACTACGGAGAAAGCTCTAAACGGACAGAAATTTAACCAATACGTTTTTAAAGTTTCAACTGCCGCCAATAAAATTATGATTGCTAATGAAGTTAAAAGAACCTATAACGCCAATGTTGCCGGAGTGAATATTATTAATGTCTTAAGAAAAGCCAGGCGAGTAGGAAAAACAGTCGGCTTTAAAAAGGGTTACAAAAAAGCTATTGTCACTTTAGCGAAAGGACAGACAATAGAACTAAAATAAAATGGGAATAAAAATTTACAAACCAACATCAGAAGGAAAGCGCGGCATGACCGGCGTTGATTTTTCCGTTTTAACGGAAACTGAACCGGAAAAAAGTTTAACTTTGGGGAAATCAAAAACTTCGGCTCGCAACAATCGCGGACGAATTACCGTGCGGCATCAGGGCGGCGGGCACAAAAAACTTTACCGTATGCTGGATTTTAAACAGGATAAGTATAATATTCCGGCTCGGGTTGCTTCAATTGAATACGACCCTTATCGTACGGCCTTTATCTCTCTTGTCATTTACAAAGACGGTGAAAAAAGGTATATTTTAGCGCCGCGGGATATTAATGTTAACGATACGATTATTACCTCGGAAAACGCTCCTCTTAAAATTGGCAATCGCTTAATGCTTAAAAATATTCCGGTCGGCATTTTTGTTCATAATGCAGAGCTTTTTCCCGGCAAAGGAGGCCAAATCGGCCGATCAGCCGGAAATGCAATTCAGGTAATGGCGCAGGAGGGCGATTATACTCACTTGCTTTTGCCTTCTACGGAAATAAGAAGAGTTCCTAACACCGGGTATGCCTCAATCGGCGCGCTTTCAAACAGCGAGTGGAACACAATCACAATTGGCAAGGCCGGCCGTTCCCGCTGGCTTGGCGTTAGGCCGACGGTAAGAGCTTCGGCGATGAATCCTCGCGACCATAAATACGGCGGAGGCGAAGGGCGTGCTTTAAGGGGCACGAAACGGCCAAAAACGAAATGGGGCAAGATTACCGGCGGAAGGAAAACCAGAAAGAAAAACAGGCAGTCAAATAAATTTATTGTAAGTAAAAGGAAAAGATAAATATGAGCAGATCAATTAAAAAAGGTCCCTGGATAGATCCTAAATTGCTCAAGAAAATGAGCAAAGTAAGATCCGGTGATAAGACGGTTATTAAAACATGGTCGCGAGATTCCGTAATTTCGCCAGAAATGCTCGGTTTTACTTTCGGCGTTCATAACGGCAAAGTCCACGTGCCGGTGACTATTATAGAGGAAATGGTTGGCCATCGCTTGGGCGAGTTTTCCTTAACCAGAAAATTTGTCAGACACGGCGGAAGGGTACAGCGGGAGCTTGAACAAAAAGAAGCGGCCGGCGCCGCCACGGGCGAGCCTCGCCCTGGAGAGCGGGAAGCGGTAAAAGCGTCCGCAACAGTTAAGTAACAAAATTCATGCAGTATAAATTTCATCTAAATAAACTAAGAATGGCGCCAAGAAAAACTAGATTGATTGCGAATCTTATTAAAAGAATGCCGGTAACGCAGGCGGAAGCGCAATTGCAGTTTCAAAAAAGAAGGGCGGCCCTGCCAATTTTAAAATTGCTTAAATCGGGCGTGGCTTCAGCCGTCCATAATTTTAATTTATCGCCGGAAAATTTGTATGTTTTAAACATTTTTGTTGATGAGGGGCCGATGCTTAAGAGATTTGGGCCAAGAGCATTCGGCAGAGCTGGCGCCATTCATAAGAAAACTAGTCGAATTACTCTGATTTTGGAAGAAAGAATTATGGCGGGCGCCAAAAAGAGAGCAAAGATTATTAAGGAAATCAAATCGGAAAAGGAGGCGGTAAAAGAAGTGTCGAAATCTCGACGCTTTGGAAAAGTTGGGGCTCCGACCCGCTCCGCCGAAGCTCCAGCGAGGCGAGCCGAAGCATCGGAGGAAATTAAGCCGACTCGGAAAACCGAAAGTTTTACTAGGAGAATATTTAGAAGAAAGGTAATCGGATAATATGGGAAACAAAATTCATCCATTAAATTTTAGGCTCGGAATAATCCAAAACTGGCAGTCAAGATGGTTAAATAAAAAATATCTTCGTTACTTTCTTGAAGAAGATCTTAGAATTCGCGAATCTTTATCAAAACAGTATAACCGATTGGGCCTGGGGATTGTAGAAATAGAAAGATCCGGCGACAACATCTCGGTAATTTTAAATACGGCTAAACCCGGTATTATTATCGGAAGAGGCGGAACCGGCCTGACAGATTTGAAGAAGAAGCTGGAAGCAATAGTAAAAAAACTACGCGATAAAAAACACTACGGCACGGGAAAATGGGATCTAAAGCTTTTGGTCAATGAAATAAAAAAACCGGAAAGCGAAGCAAAAGTTGTCGCGCAGAATATAGCCAATGATCTTGAAAGGCGGATGCCTTTCCGCCGGGTGATTAAAAGCGCCTTAGAAAAGATGATGGCGCAAAAAGACGTTATGGGAGCAAAAATTCTTTTAAATGGCCGGCTTGATGGAAATGAAATGGCGCGCCGTGAATGGCTGGCTAAAGGGAAGGTTCCTCTTCAAACATTAAGGGCAAACATTGACTATGCTTTTGACGAGGCTCTTACCGTTTACGGGAAAATCGGCGTTAAAGTCTGGGTTTACAAAGGCGAAGTGTTTTCCACCGAAAGCGGATCCGCCCGTGGCGGAGAAAGACACTAAACGAATATGTTTACACCAAAAAAAGTAAAACATAGAAAATGGCATAAGGGACGAAGAAGATTTTCCGGCGTTGAAACCCGGGGCACCTTGCTTGCCTTTGGCGGTTATGGCTTAAAAGCGCAGGGTCGCGCTTGGATAACTGCTCGCCAGATTGAAGCCGCGCGCCGGGCGATGACGCGCTATATTGAGAGGGGCGGCAAAATTTGGATTAGGATTTTTCCCGACAAACCGATTACCAGAAAAGGCGCGGAAACGCCGATGGGCGGAGGCAAGGGCGGCGTTGAATATTATGTAGTGCCGATAAAACCGGGACGAATTCTTTTTGAAATAGACGGCGTATCGAAAGACTTGGCGCGGGAAGCAATGAAACGGGCGGCTTATAAATTGCCGATTAAAACCAAATTTATCAGCAAGGAATAAAACATATGGCAAAAATATTTAAAGGAATAATTATTTCTGACAAAATGAACAAGACAGTAGTCGTTAAAGTTAGTGACTACAAGAAACATCCGCGATACGGTAAGTTCTACAAGTCCGATAAAAAATACAAAGCTCATGATGAGACAGGAGAGTTTCATGTCGGCGATAAGGTTGTCATTAAAGAAACTAGGCCGATTTCAAAAGATAAGCATTTTGTAGTTTTAAAAAAATTGTAAACGAAGCACATGATACAACCCAGAACAATTTTAAAAGTAGCAGATAACAGCGGTGCCAAAACAATCCGGGTTTTTCATGTTGTCGGCGGAACGAGAAGAAGATACGCCCAGTTAGGCGATCTTGTGGTGGCTTCGGTCCAGGTAGCTGAACCGCGAAAAATGGTGAAGAAAAAGGATGTTGTAAAGGCAGTAATTATAAGGCAGAAAAAGGCTTATAGAAGAAAAGATGGAAGTTACATCCGCTTTGATGATAACGCCGCAGTTATTGTTGACGGCTTCGAACCAAAGGGCGGACGTATTTTTGGGCCCGTTGCAAGGGAGCTCCGTGAAAGAGGTTATATAAAATTAATTTCTTTAGCGTCCGAAGTGCTATAAAACACGTATGCGTATAAAAAAAGGCGATAATATAATAGTGATTAGCGGTAAGGATAAGGGAAAGCAGGGGAAAGTAATAAAAGTCCTATCTAAGGAAGGGAAAATTATTGTTGAGAATGTAAATATGAAGAAAAAACACCAGCGACCTAAAACCGGCGGAAAGAAAGGCGAGAAAATTGAAGTACCTCGCGCTCTTTCAACTTCTTCCGTAATGCTCTTATGCAAAAGTTGCGGCAAACCAACACGCATTGGTTATAACCTTTCTTCTGACGGAAGAAAAACAAGAATTTGTAAAAAGTGCCGTCTTGAAACATGAAACAAACAGAAAATAAAAATAAAATAATTCTGTTTCTGAAAAAAGAACTGAATGCGAAAAATCCTATGGCGCTTCCCAGAGTTGAGAAGGTTATTATTAATATTGGCCTAGGCCGAGCGCTAAAAGATGAAAAGTTCCTTGAAGTCGTTATGCGCGACCTCGCTTTGATTACCGGCCAGAAACCAAAGAGCACCTTGGCCAAAAAATCAATTGCTAACTTTAAAACCAGAAAGGGAATGGTTATCGGCGCCATGGTAACGTTAAGGGGACCGAAAATGTATGATTTTATGAGCCGCCTGGTTAATATGGCGTTACCGAGGACTCATGATTTTCGAGGCATAAACGCCAAATCTCTTGATACAAAAGGCAACTTGACAATTGGAGTAAAAGAACATATTGTTTTTCCAGAAATATCCGGAGAAGAGGTGCGCAATATTTTTGGTTTTGAAATAACCATAGCGGTCAAAGCTAAAAATAAAGAAGAAGCCCTGGCTTTATATAAGGCCATCGGATTTCCGATTAAAACGTAAAACATTAGGTTTCAAGAAGCGTATGCCCAAGAAATCACAAATAGCCAGAGCAATTAAAAAACCGAAATTCTCGACGCGCATTATTAGGCGATGTTTTAGGTGCGGCAGGCGGCGCGGCTATATGAGGGACTTTGGCCTTTGCCGGATTTGCTTTAGAGAAACAGCAAGGAAGGGAGAAATTCCCGGACTTAAAAAATCATCATGGTAGATCCAATCGCGGACATGTTAACGAGAATAAGAAACGCTCAAAAAGCCGGACATAAAGCGGTTGTTATTCCTTTATCGGGTTTGAAATTTGAAATTGCCAAAATTTTAAAAAAGGAAAATTATGTGGAAGACTTTAAAAAATCCGGTAAAGGCAACAAGAAAGTTTTAGAAATTAATTTGAAATATCCGGCGGCTATTAGCGAGATAAAAAAAATAAGCAAACCGGGCCTTCGTATTTACGTTGGAGCAAAAGAAATAAAGAATGTTAAAAATGGTTTTGGCATTTCAATTATTTCCACTTCAAAAGGTTTAATGACAAGTAAAGAAGCCAGAAATTCTCATTTGGGCGGAGAAATTTTACTGGAAGTTTTATAATCCTTCGACACTACTCAGGATTATAGTTCGACTCTGCTCACCATAAAAAAATCACATGTCAAAAATAGGAAAAAAAATAATAGAAATTCCAACCGATGTAAGCGTGGTTGTTGAAGGAAAAGTCGTTAAGGCCAAAGGTCGCAAGGGCGAGTTGGAATTTACTTTACCGCGAGAAATCGAGGCATCTTTAAAAGATAATCAACTTACTATTGTTGTGGCTGTTGATTCCAAAAGAACGCCGGCATTATGGGGAACGGCTAGGGCAGTAATTTCTAATATGATTTTCGGGGTTCATAACGGTTTTGAGAAAAAACTTGAGATTGAAGGCGTGGGTTATAAAGCTCAAATGCAGGGTAAGGATTTGATTTTAAGTTTAGGATTTTCCCACCCTATTGTCTTTAAGGCTCCCGAAGGCGTTACGATAAGCGTTGAGAAAAACAGTATCGTGGTCAGCGGGCCTTCAATTGAATCGGTCGGACAAACCGCTGCCAACATCCGGGCACTTAAAAAGCCCGAACCGTATAAAGGCAAGGGCATTCGTTATGTTGGCGAGATTATAAGGCGCAAGGCCGGAAAGAAAGTTGCCGGCACGACTGCCTAATTTTAAATTTAGAATTAATCAGATGGCAAAACAAACAAAACAATTAAAAAGAGAAATAAGGCACAGAAGAGTACGTGCTAGGATTTTCGGTACTAAAGATAGACCTCGCCTTTCCGTTTTTAAGTCTAATAACCATTTCTTTGTTCAACTTGTAGATGACGACAATGGCAGGACGATTGTTTCCACTTCCGATCATCAGGTTAAAATCAAGTCTAAAAACAAAAAAACAGTTGCTTTTGAGGTGGGTAAAATTATTGGAAAAAAGGCCAAAGAAAAAGGAATTAGCAACATTGTTTTTGATCGCGGCGGATATAAGTTCCACGGCGCAATTTTTGAATTAGCTAAAGGCGTAAGAGAATCGGGATTAATATTTTAAATAGACTATGGCAGAGAAACAAAAAAATTATAGAACTCGAGACAAAACCACCGGTCGTGCAGGTTTTAAGAGAGAAAAATCCGAATTTGAACAAAAGGTTATTGATATTAGAAGAGTTACTCGTGTTGTGGCCGGAGGCAAACGGTTTCGCTTTCGGGCAACCGTAGTTTTGGGTGATCACAAGGGGCGGGTAGGCGTCGGTGTTGATAAAGGGACCGACACTTCCGAATCTATTGAGAAAGCGGCGAGATCGGCCAAGAAAAATTTAATTACGGTTTCAATTAAAAATGGCACCATTTCCCATGAAACAATAGGAAGGTTTTCAAGCGCCGTCGTGCTTTTAAAACCGGCCAAAGCCGGAAGAGGTATTATTGCCGGCGGGCCGGTTAGAATTATCGCGAGTCTTTCGGGGATTAGTAGTATTTCATCAAAGATTCTTGGAACGACTACCAATAAGCTGAATAATGCCAGGGCTACAATAGAGGCGTTAAGGAAACTAAAATCAAGATAAATTTCTAATTTCTAATTTTTAATAAATTTCTAATGACTTAATTTTTAAACATTAAAACATTAAATCATTTAATAAAAATTGAAAATTAGAAATTGAAAATTATTATTATGCAACTACACAATATAAAACCAAAAAACAAATTAAAAAAACCCAGAAGAATAGCCAGAGGAGGCAAAAGAGGCGGTTATTCGGGTCGCGGCATTAAGGGCCAGAAATCCAGAGCCGGTGCCGGAATTAGGCCGGCTATTCGCGATGTAATGATGAGGTTTCCAAAACAGCGCGGCCGCGCTAAGCACTCCTTTAAGAGTATATTTCTAAAACCGGTCGTTTTAAATCTATTTGACATTGATAAAAAATTTAAAGACGGAGAAATTGTCAACCCGGTCAGTCTTGTTGGTAAAAAATTAGTTTATAAAATAAGCGGTCGGTTTCCAAAGATTAAGATTTTGGGTACAGGTGAAATTTCTAAAAGATTAAATTTTCAAGAAGTTTTATTGTCGTCATCGGCGCGTGATAAAGTTAAGAAAGCGGGAGGCACCATAAAATGATAGAAAAAATCGTACAAATTTTTAAAATAAAAGATTTAAGAAACCGCATACTTTTTGTTTTATCGCTTCTTGTTGTTTTTCGCCTTATGGCTACTATTCCCGTTCCGGGCGTTGATGTTTTGCGTTTGAGGGAATTTTTTGAAGGAAATCAGTTTTTCGGATTGCTCAACATCTTTTCCGGCGGCGCTCTATCCAACCTTTCAATTGTGATGCTCGGCGTTGGTCCCTTTATCACCGCTTCAATTATTATGCAGCTTTTGACTATGCTTATCCCGGCCTTGAAAGAACTATATAATGAAGAAGGAGAAATGGGCCGTCAAAAATTCAATCAATACACGCGATATTTATCCGTTCCTTTGGCCGTTCTTCAGGGTTATGGCCTTCTGGTTCTCTTAAAGAACCAACAAATTATCGCAAGCGGAAATTCTCTTATGTTTTTTTCGTCGGTTTTTGTAGTCACGGCCGGTTCAATATTTTTAATGTGGCTTGGCGAACTTATAACCGAAAAAAAAGTCGGAAACGGCATTTCACTTATGATTTTTGCCGGTATTGTCGCCAGTTTGCCTGTTGATTTAAAGCAGACGTTAGCAACTTTTGATCCTTCACAGGTTCCTACTTATCTTGCTTTTATTTTAGTATCAATTGTTGTTATTGCCGGAGTAGTGGTAGTTACCGAAGGGGAAAGGCCGATTCCGGTGGCTTATGCCAAGAGAGTGCGCGGTAACAGAGTTTATGGCGGCTCTATGGCGCATTTGCCTTTGAGGGTAAATCAAGCCGGCGTTATTCCCATTATTTTTGCCCTTTCAATTTTACTTTTCCCACAGCTAATTGCCCAGATCTTATCGGGTTTTAATATTGCTTGGATAAGAGAGCTATCTCTTCTTCTTGTTGGTTTTCTTAATAACCAGGCGGTTTACGGTTCATTTTATTTTATTTTGGTAATTTTGTTCACTTATTTTTATACTGCCGTTACTTTTGATCCCGGCCAGATTTCTCAAAATCTTCAAAAACAAGGCGGATTTATTCCTGGAATAAGGCCGGGCGGTTCTACTGCCGGATATTTAAAACATATCTTAAATCGGGTAGTTTTAATTGGCGCCATCTTTTTAGGAGTTATCGCGGTCTTGCCTATTTCGGTCCAATATTTTACCGGCATAACGACTTTAACGGTCGGCGGCACTTCGCTTTTAATTGTTGTTTCGGTGGTTCTTGAAACAATGAAGCAGGTTAGGTCGCAGCTTGTAATGAGAGAATATGAAAGTTTTTAATAATGATTTTATATTTTATTCTCTTGCTTTCCTCGTCCCGCCCCAGCGAGCGGGACTCGGGGATTCGCGCTCGCTCGTCCCGCCAAGGCGGGACACCATGCCCGCTTCGCGCTCATAACCCGCTCGAGAATAAAATATAAAATCATTATCTGTAATGGGTATATCTAAAAAATTAATTGCAATTATTTTACTTGGAAGGCCGGGTTCCGGCAAAGACACTCAAGCCAAACTTTTAGCAAAAAAGTTCGGCTTGGTTCATCTTATTTCAAGCAAACTCATTGAAGAATCTTTAAAATCTAAAGCAAAAATTATTAAACGCGATAGCAGGGCTTACAATGTGGAAAAAGAGCGCCGTATTCAAAAAAGCGGTTATTTAAATACCTCTGCTTTTGTGGCAGCTCTGGTAAAAGACGAAATTAAAAAAATCGCGCAGAAAGGTTTTGGATTGGTAATGAGCGGTTCTCCCAGAACTTTAAGAGAGTTTAAAGAAGAGGCGCCGATGCTTTTAAAACTTTACGGTAAAAATAATATTTATTTTTTTCATATTATAATCAGTCCGAATGAGGTTTATATAAGGAATCTGAAACGCCACCGCAAAGATTTGCCCGAACTTGATTCAAGGAAAATAATTAAAAAACGGCTTGAAGTTTACAGTCGCGACACCCTTCCGCTTATCAAGTATTTGAAATCTCAAAAAAGAGTCGCGGATATAAACGGCGAACAGTCAATAATGAAAATTCATTTGGATATTTTGAAAGTTTTAATGCCGAAAGTAAAATAAAAAATAGTAAATTTATTTTCTGAAGCTTATGAAGCCATTTTAGCATGGTTACCCGCTAAGCGGGGATAAAATGAGCTTCATCGGACAGTGAGTCCCGCGCTGGCGGGACGAACGCGCGAAGAAAATAATTTTACTATTTTTTATTAAATATCTAAAATAATAGGATGATAACAATCAAAACAAAAGAAGAAATAGAAGTTTTAAAAGAAGGCGGGAAAATTTTGGCCGAGGTTTTAAGAGAACTGGCGAAACTTGCTAAACCCAGTGTTAGCACGGGCTTTTTGGATAAAAAAGCCCAAGAGATGATTTTAGCTCGAGGCGGAGAACCGGCTTTTTTAAATTATCATCCGAATTTTATGGACAGGCCCTATCCGGCCGCCCTTTGTGCTTCGCTTAATGAAGTGGTGGTTCACGGCTTGCCTAGTGAAAAAAACATTTTAAAAGAAGGCGATATTTTAAAACTAGATCTTGGCATCAAATACAAAAATCTTTTTACCGACGCGGCTATTACGGTTGGAATAGGGGAACTTATGGAAGAAAAGCAAAAACTCATTGATGTTACCAAACGAGCGCTGGGGCTGGCAATAAACGAAGTGAAACCGGGAAATCATATTGGCGATATTGGATTTGCGATTGAAAATTACGTTGAAAGCAATGGTTTTTATGTTATAGAAATTTTGGTCGGCCATGGCGTCGGCCATGCCATTCATGAAGAGCCAAATGTTCCTAATTACGGAAAAAAAGGCCAGGGGCCAGAGCTGAGAGCAGGCATGGTTATAGCAATTGAACCGATGGTCGCATTAAAAGGTAAAGATGTTAAATTATCCAAAGACGGTTTCGGCTACGAGACGCTCGGTGGCTCTCTTTCCGCCCATTTTGAACATTCGGTGGCGGTTACAGAGGAGGGAAACATAGTTTTGACACGGTAAAATGGCTTTTTGAAGCCAAATATATGTTGATGTCGCCAATATCTATTGCTTTGCAATACAATGTGTGTTATAATTTTATTAGTTTAGAGAAACAGGGCAAGGAGGAACTTCACATGGAGTGGTTTATCAGGTTCTGCAGTTGGTTTTATGGCTTCCCTTTTTGGAAGCCATGTCCGGTGTGCGGGAACAGAAGGCGTTATCTTGTTCTCGCAGAGTCATGCGATTCATTTGCACTTTTCTCTCGCTGCAAGAACTGTGCGCGCGTGATCATCAATGTATCGAAAAAAAAAATTGTAAAAGATTAAAGATAAGTATGGGGACATGTGTGAAAGCAATTTCGCCATGTCCCAATTTTTATATAAAAGTTCATTTTCTGTATTTCAGTACTCATCAGTGTATCATAAGCTTCCTATAGGTAAGTTGTGATGCGAGATATAAGATATAAAAATAGTAGAAAATAATATTTTGATATGATATTTATAATGTAATGAAGATTTTAGCTATTGATTACGGGAAAAAATGGATTGGGCTGGCGATTTCTGACGATGGGCGCCGGCTGGCTTTTGCTTATAAAACCTTGGAAAATAATTCCAAAACTTTTTCTGTTTTAAATGAAATAATAAAAAAAGAAGAAATTTATAAAATAGTTATTGGCTTGCCTTTGAATAAAGAGATGAAACCGACGCAACAAACAACTGAAACGGAAAACTGGGCGCAAGAACTTATTAAAAAAGTTGCAACTCCGACGCCTTTGGGTCGGAGCCCCGACCGGAACTCCGACGGTACCGTCGGAGAAAGCGTCGGGGTTGATTTTGAAAATGAAATTTTTACAAGCAAGGCGGCGGATAAACTCGGAGTAAAAAACCAGCACGCCGCCGCCGCCGCAATTTTTCTTCAGGATTATTTGGATAGAAATAACAAATAAATTATTAAAATTTAATATCTTTGTTCTCACGCTTTTCTCGGTTGCCCCAGCGAGGCAACCGAGAGGATTCGCCCTCGCTCTGTCCCGCAAAGCGGGACAACCGTGCCCGCTCGGGCTCATAACCCCGCTTTGAAAACAAAGATATTAAATTTTAATAAAAGAATTAAGTCCGCCTGTATCATTTCGAGGAACTCTCGGAGCTCTGCGAGCTGGTATTGCCAGAAATTTATTTCTGGCAATTTTGGTCTCGCCGCAGGCGAGTCGCAGAGCGAGAGTGAATGCGCTTCGCCGCTGGAGCGAAGCGACATGTTTCCGAGAAATGATATAGGCGGACAAAAGAATAATAATGGATTTCAATATAAAAATCTGATAGAATAAACTGACAATGTCCAAACATCTTTCGGTTATTATTCCCGCCTATAATGAGGAGCATCGCATAAAAACCACGCTGGAAGCGGTTTTTAATTATTTTTCACGCCAGGATTATTCTTGGGAAGTTATTATTATTTCCGATGGAAGCAAAGACAGGACGGCGGAAGTTGTCGTAGAATTTATCAGCAACAAACCGGAGTTTCGTTTAATCGCCAATACGCAAAATCATGGAAAGGGTTACGTAGTTAGGCAAGGAATGCTTGAAGCCGAAGGCGATTTTCGACTTTTTACCGACGCCGATAATTCAACGTCAATAGAGCAGATTGAAAAATTTTGGCCGTATTTAAACGATGGCTATGATATCGTCATCGGATCAATTGAAGTTTCCGGCGCTCAAATTAATGAACAGGCCCAATGGTACCGGCGTATTATGGGTAAATATTCCAAATATCTAATCCGAATTGTAGCGGGTCTTTGGAGTATTCATGATACCCAGAGAGGCTTTAAATGCTTTACCGCGCTTGCGGCGCGTGATATATTTTCTAGGACAAAAATTGACCGTTTCGGGTTTGATATTGAAGTATTGGCGCTCGCGAAAAGACTGGGCTATGTAATTAAGGAAATACCGGTTGTTTGGGATAACCCCGCGGATTCTAAAGTCAATTTTAAAAGTTATTTCGAGGTGTTAAAAGATTTATTTAAAATTAGATTTTATCTTTGGTTTAATGCCTACTAAATCAAAAAAATATAAAAAGGAAATGCCGGAATTGCGCCAGGACATTGTTTCCGGCGATTGGATACTGGTAGCTCCGGCAAGGGCGCGCCGCCCCGAATTTGTTGTTAAAAAAACCGAAGAGCGCCAACTACCGAAAGGCGAGTGCCCATTTGACGATCCTCAAAAATTCGGCAACAAGCCGCCAGTTTTGGTTTATCAAAATAAAACCGGCACCGACTGGTTTTTACAGGTAATACCCAATAAATATCCGGCGGTTGAATCAGGCAGTTGCGGTCCTGCCAAAAAAACCGGAGTTTACAGCGTACGCGAAGGCCGGGGCGCCCACGAAGTGATTATTCTTCGCGATCATAATAAACATATCAGCGAATATAAAAAAGAAGATTTAAAATTATTATTTAACGCTTATAAAGACAGATATAAAACACTTAGTAACGACAAATGCATTGAATATATTTCAATTTTTCACAACTACGGTAAAGAAGCCGGCGCTTCCGTTCCGCATACTCATTCCCAGATTTTGGCATTGCCGATTGTGCCGCCGGATATTTCAAGAAGCATTCGGGGTTCGCATGATTTTTTTCATCAGCATAATAAATGCGTCCATTGTTTTATGATTGAATACGAATTAAAAGACAAAAAATGGATTGTTTTTGAAAATAAAAGCGCGGTTGTTTTGGCTCCCTTTGCTTCGCGTTCTAATTTTGAATTGAGAATTTTTCCGAAAAAACATGAAGCGTTTTTTGAACGCGTTGACGGTGACGGCGGAGAACTCTTAGACATAGCCGAAGCGCTTCACGAGGCGCTTGTTAAAATTCATAAAAATCTTAAAAATCCATCATTTAACTTTTTTCTTCATACGGCTCCCACCATTAAAAATTTAGATTACAACCATTACCATTGGCATTTGGAAATTCTGCCCAAAACCTCGGTTTTCGGGGGCTTTGATATCGGTACCGGGGTTGATATTATTACGGTGGCGCCGGAAACAGCCGCTAAGATTTTTAGAAAATAAATGGAATTATTTTTTGGTTTTGATCTTGTCACATTCATCAAGGGGGCGGGCTATCTTGGTCTTTTAGGAATTATTTTTGCCGAATCCGGGCTTCTTATCGGCTTTTTTCTTCCGGGCGATTCCTTGCTTTTTACCGCTGGATTTTTGGCGTCGCAAGGTTATTTCAATATTATCATCCTTATAATCTTATGTTTTATAGGGGCGGTCTTAGGCGATAGTTTTGGTTACGCTTTCGGTAAAAAAACTGGGCCGAAATTATTCAAAAGGGAAGATTCGCTGATATTTAAAAAAAGCCATCTTGAAAGAGCCAGGATATTTTATGAAACACACGGCGGAAAAACTATCATTTTAGCCCGGTTTATGCCGGTAATCAGAACATTTGCTCCGATTATTGCCGGCGTTGGAGTTATGAGATATTCTGTTTTTTTGTTTTATAATGTCATTGGGGCGGCCTTATGGGCCGTGGGATTGCCGCTAATCGGTTATTTTTTGGGTAATGCCATACCCGATGTTGATAAGTATATAATACCAATTGTTATTATGATTATTATTGCTTCTATTGCTCCGCCAATAGTACATATATTGAAAAGCGAAGAACATAGAAAAGAAATAAAAAAATATTTAAATAATGTATTAGGTAAAAAATAAATCTAAAAATGTGAACAACAAAATAATAATTGCCAATTGGAAAATGAACCCCTCTTCTCAAGAAGAAGCCATTCGATTGGTTAGGGGTATTTTAGCTAAAACGCTTCCGAAAGACGCTGAACTTGTAATTGCGCCGCCGTTTACATATCTCGATGCGGTAAAAAAACTAATCGGAAAAGAAGTTAAGCTCTGCGCCCAAGATCTCGCTTGGGCGCAACGCGGCGCTTATACCGGCGAAATTTCCGGATTAATGCTTAAGAATCTCGGATGCGAATACGTGATTATAGGGCATTCGGAAAGGCGTTATAAAATCGGAGAGACCGACGAAGTGGTTAATGCAAAATTGAAAGCCGCTTTAAGTGCCGGGTTAAAACCTGTTTTAGCTGTCGGAGAGAAGGAACAGGGTGAAGATATAATAAAGACTCTTTCCGGCCAGCTAAAAAACTCATTAAATGGAATTGAGGCGGGAGATCTTGACCGTTTAGTCATTGCTTATGAGCCAGTCTGGGCTATAGGCACCGGAGTGCCCGATACGCCGGATCACGCGCTTTCCGCAGCGCTTTTAATAAGAAAAATAATTACCGGCATATACAGTTCCGATTGGGCAAGCGATCTTCCTATACTTTATGGCGGATCGGTTACAGCGGAAAATGCCCATGAATACATCGGGCAGACCGGCATAAATGGCGCGCTGATTGGAAGCGCTTCTTTAGAGCTTGAGAATTTTTTAAAAATCATTAAATCAGCGGAAGCCAATGGGTAGAATTATTTTTTATACCGGTTTAGTAATAGCGGCATTTTTTTTGATTTTTGTTTTTATTTTTTGGTGGCAGATAAGAACGCCTCTTGACTCTTCCGGGGAAATTTTAATTTTTAAGGTTGAAAAAGGGGATTCGGCCAAAACTGTCGCTGTAAATCTTAAAAAATCCGAGCTTATCAAAAGTTCTTTTGTCTTTCGTCTTTATGTTTTTTTATCGCTTGGCCAGTATAGTTTAAAACCCGGCGAATATGAGATTTCTCCTAAGATGCCGATTCGGGATATTGCCGATACCATGGTTTTGGGAGGTGTTAATGAGGTTTTGCTGACAATTCCCGAAGGTTTCAGTTTAAAACAAATTGAAGATCGGCTTGTCGCGGCAAAACTTGCCAAGCCTGGCGAGATTGTCTCCCTTCGGGAGATCCCCCATAGGGGGATAAATTCCCAATTTACCGAAAACATTCCCCCAATACTTTCCGGTAAACCAAAATATGCTTCTTTAGAAGGATATTTATTTCCCGATACTTACCGTTTTTTCAAGGACGCTTCGTTGTCGGATATTGTAAGTAAAATGGTAGCAAATTTGGATTCTAAAATTACTCCGAACTTAAAAACTGCCATGGCTGATTCCGGCCGCAACACTTACGAAATTCTTACAGTAGCTTCTCTTATTGAAAAAGAAGTAAAAAGCGATGCCGACATGGAAGTTGTTTCCGGAATTTTATGGAAGAGGCTTAGAGCCGGCATTCCGCTTCAAGTCGATGCTACCTTAATTTATATTACTGGCCGGCGCGATATATACGAATCTGACAAAAAGATTAATTCTCCGTATAATACCTACTTTTATCGGGGATTGCCTAAGGGGCCGATTGCCAGCCCCGGGTTAAGCGCGATTAAAGCCGCCGTTTTTCCAAAAACCAGCCCTTATCTGTATTATCTCTCGGCTAAAGACGGTAAAACAATTTTTTCAATAACGCTCGACGAGCATAATCGCAACAAGGCGATTTACTTGAAATAACTACTATTGATTCTGAGAATCAATAGTAGGCGCGCTTAAATGAGTCATATTTTTGTAGCTATAGCGAATATTGACATTTAAGTAATAACTTGTTACCATTTTATGGTAAAAAGAGAGACTTTCTGACAAACAGGAGAGGAAGAAATGCAGGTTGTCGTGGAGGTTGATGACGAATTAATGTCTAATTTAAAGAAGCTTTCTGGTTTTCACAATGACCATTTGCTCTTTCAATTTTGCCTAAAAGTTGGCGAGCGTGTTCTTAAGACGCTTGCACGAGGCGATACTGTATTAATTGAAGTGGCAAATGGGAAGCGGCGATGTGTTGAAATAGATTTTAAGAATCTGCTTACTCAGTATGATACTAATGATGAAAAGAGGAGATAGTTAGTAGGAATGGCGCTGACAAATTTAACAACACCGAGCCTGAAAGGGCTCGGTGGTTTTTGTTTTTACCCTCCTTCACCCACACTTCGCTAAAGCTTCGGAAAATAATTTATTTATTTTTTTAGTTCAAGGACAAATAAATTAACTAAATATGGCTTTTGAAAGCCATATTTAGTTACTATTAAGAACTATTGCTTTTTTATTTAAATTATGGTATAATTAAATTAGTAAAAATAAGCTCCTTATTAATATCACAAAGTGATTGTTCTAAGTATTACTGCAAGACAAAAGACAAATTATTAGCTTGGTACCGTGTAGTATTTAGAACCATCGCTTTGTGAAACCATAAACGCCAAAACCCAAGTCGCCGCTCTAAGCGGCAAGGAGGAGAAGAAATGAAGATTGATGTGACCTATGTCATCACCGTCGTTGACCTTGGCGAAGATGATGGACTAGATGGTCGCTTCGTCGTTAAGGGTTTGCCAACCAGACATATTTCAATGTTCTGGAAAAAGGTTATGAGTATTCGAGCTTGCTTTCCTAGGCCGCCAAAGAAAGGCGCGCGTGAGGATGGCCGTCTACGTATCGATTTTCTTATTCCATATGATTACGAGGAATTCTTGATAGCCAATGAGAAGATTCTTAGAATCATCAAGCGTCTTATGCCGGACGCGAAGGTTCACTATCGTCAGCTTAGTTGTTCTGGCTTTCATATGGCTGACGAAGATTATGATCCATATTATGATCTAGATGACGAGATGCTTCTCGTTGGGGCTTTTACTGAAGAGGAGCGAGATTGCCTACCGCGCTATCAGCGAGCCGAAATTCTCGGTATCCGGTGACGGTAATACCAATCAAGCTTAACAACACCGAGTTCGAAAGGGCTCGGTGGTTTTTGTTTTTACCCTCCTTCGTCCACACTTCGCTAAAGCTTCAAGTGGCACAATAAGGCTTCGGACGGGCAAGTAATGGCAAAAAGCGGGAAAATCTGATATATTCATAACAGATTTTATGGCAAAAAAAGACCTAACCAAAATTGAAGTTAAGGAAAGAATTGAGAAACTGAAAAAAGCGATAAACCGTTATCGTTATTCGCGGCTGGTTTTGAATAAAGAGTTGATTTCGCCCGAAGCCGAAGATACTCTAAAAAAAGAGCTTTTTGATTTGGAGGAGAGGTTTCCGGAACTGATTACGCCGGATTCGCCGACCCAGAGGGTCGGCGGCAAAGCGCTAAAAAAATTTCCTAAAGTCCGGCATTCGACGCGAATGCTTTCATTTAATGATGCGTTTTCTGAAGATGACATGCAGGATTGGCTTACGCGAAATTTAAAGCTTTTACCGAATGATGCCAAGCTAGATTTTTACTGCGAACTTAAGCTTGACGGCTTGGCAATAAGCATGGTTTATGAAAATGATATTTTAAAAACCGGTGCTACGCGAGGTGATGGGATTACCGGTGAAGATGTGACGGCGAATTTAAAAACCATAGAAGCCATCCCGCTTCAAGGCGAAGTGTTTTTGAATAAAAAAGATTTTGAAGCGCTCAATAAAAAACAAGCAAAAATGGGACTACCGCTTTACGCTAATCCCAGAAATGTCGCCGCCGGTTCGATTCGCCAACTTGATCCAAAAATAACGGCATCGCGCCGTCTGGATTCATTCGCCTATTCTTTAAAAACGGATTTGGGCCAAAAAACCCATGAAGAAGAACACCTAATTCTACATTCTTTGGGTTTTAGAACTAATCCAAACAATAAGTACGTTGAAAATCTTAACGATGTTTTTAAATTTAAAGAATATTGGGAGAAACATCGGGAAAAACTGCCTCTTGAAATTGACGGCGTTGTTGCGATAATTAACTCCGAGGAAATTTTTAAGCGGCTTGGCGTTGTCGGTAAAACGCCGCGCGGAGCGATTGCCTATAAGTTTTCTCCTAAAGAATCGGAAACTACGGTTCTAAATATAATTGTTCAAATAGGGCGAACGGGGGTTTTGACGCCAGTGGCGATCTTAAAACCCGTCCAAATCGGCGGTACAACGGTTAGCCGGGCTACGCTTCACAATGAAGATGAAATAAAACGACTGGGACTTAAAATAGGCGATACGGTTATTGTTAGCAGGGCCGGAGATGTTATTCCGGATGTGAATAAGGTGCTAAAGGAGATGCGTACCGGCAAAGAAAAAGAATTCCATTTCCCAAAAGTTTTTTGCGGCCAAAAGGTTGTAAGAGTTTCAGGCGAAGCGGCGCATAAAGTTCTTCATCCGGAGAAGTGCGAACTGGTAAACCGCCGGCGGCTTTACTATTTTACTTCCAAAGCTGCTTTTAATATTGACGGTGTCGGCCCAAAAATAATTGATGCCATGTTAGACAACAATTTAATTTCTGATGCCGCCGATTTATTTGAACTTGAAGCCGGCGATCTCGTGCCGCTTGAGCGCTTTGCCGAAAAATCGGCTCAAAATGTTGTTGATTCCATTAAAAATAGTAAAACAGTTGATTTGTTTAAATTTATTTATGCTCTTGGTATAGAACATATTGGTGAGGAAACGGCAGTTGATATTGGTAAAAAAATGGCGAGTCACAACGCCATAAACCGGCCACAAGACATTATTGACATCGCCTCTAAAATAAATATTGGTGATTGGCAAAAAATTCCCAATATAGGGCCCAAAGTCGCCGAAAGCGTTTTTGAATATTTTTCCAAAAAGGAAAATAGAAAATTTTTAGAAAAACTTGATGAAGCGGAAGTAAAAATAATTTCTCCGAAAATTACAAAGATTTTTCAAAAATTAAGTGGCAAAACTTTTGTTTTAACCGGTGGACTAGAAACCTTGACTCGCGACGAGGCAAAAGACAAAATAAGGGCACTGGGCGGCGATGTTTCTTCATCAGTTAGCAAAGAAACGGATTATGTGGTTGCCGGCTCCGAACCCGGCGAAAAATACGAAAAAGCAAAAAAATTGGGTGTTAAAATAATAAATGAAAAAGAATTTATAAAAATGTTAAAATAAAGCTATGGCGCTTACCAAAAAAGAAGTTGAAAAAATAGCCGAACTGGCCCGATTAGGGATAAGCGAAGAAGAAAAAGAAAAATTCGCCGAGGATTTATCTTTGGTTTTAAGTTACGTTGATAAGCTGTCGGAAGTGAATGTTGAAAAAGTTGAGCCGGTGACCGGCGGCACGAGTTTGGAAAGTATTGTCCGAAAAGATGACGAGTCAAAAGATATTGCAGGTGATGAAATGAAAGTGGATATTTTAAATGCTGCGCCGGACAAAGAAAACGGCTATTTCAAAGTGCCTTCAATACTTAAATGAATTTAAAAGAACTTACCATAAAACAAACGCATGAACTTCTGCAAAATCAAGAAGCAAGTTCGGTTGAATTGACGAAAGAATTTCTTAAAAATATTAAGGAAAAAGATGGCGATATTCATGCCTTTTTATCATTAACAGAAGAAACAGCTTTAGAAACAGCTAAGAAGGTTGACGATAGAATTTCAAAAGGAGAACCGATTGAAATGCTCGCCGGAATTCCGGCGGCGATAAAAGATAATATTTGCATTCGAGGCGGAAAAACTACCGCCGCTTCGAAAATTCTTGAAAATTATATCGCGCCTTATGATGCGACCGTTATTAAAAAACTGAAAGAAGAAGAGGCGGTATTTATTGGTAAAACAAACTTAGATGAATTTGCCATGGGTTCTTCAACCGAAAATTCCGGATTCGGACCGACAAAAAACCCGGTTGATACAGACAGAGTTCCCGGAGGTTCTTCCGGCGGTTCGGTGGCGGCGGTTAAGGCCGGCTTTTCTGTTTACGCCTTGGGTTCTGATACCGGCGGCTCCATTCGCCAGCCGGCCAGTTTTTGCGGCGTCGTCGGTTTCAAGCCGACTTACGGCGCCGTTTCTCGGCACGGTCTTATCGCTTTGGCCTCCTCGCTTGACCAGATTGGCCCGATTACTAAAAATGTTGAAGATGCCGCGATTGTTTTTGAAACGATACGCGGCGGCGATGAACTTGATTCAACCAGTTCGCCTAATGATTGGCAGGATTTTAATAATTCAATTCCGGATATTGAAGAACTGAAAATCGGGGTGCCGCGCGAATATTTTACTCACGGTTTAGATAAAGAAATCGAGAAAAATATCAGGGGTGTTATTTCTAAATTAGAAAAAGAAGGCGCTAAAATAGAAGAAATATCTTTGCCTTACAGCGATTTCGCGTTGGCAGCCTATTATATTATTATGCCGGCCGAAGCTTCGGCGAATCTAGCGAGATACGACGGAATGAAATACGGACTTTCCACTATCCAAATACCAAATACTAAATACCAGATACAAAATTTGTCCGATGTTTATCTAGATACAAGAGGAAAAGGTTTTGGTGCCGAAGTAAGAAGAAGAATCATGCTTGGAACATATATTTTATCTCATGGTTATTACGACGCTTATTACAAAAGAGCTCAAAAAGTGAGGCGGCTTATTAAAAACGAATTTGACCATGTTTTTAATCCGTCGGCCGACGGAGTTGATGTTATTTTAACGCCAACCTCGCCGACAACGGCTTTTAAATTCGGGGAAAAAACTCAAGACCCATTATCTATGTATTTGGCGGATATTTATACCGTTTCGGTTAATTTGGCGGGCGTTCCGGCAATTTCGTTGCCTTCGGGCGAAGTAAACGGCCTTCCTGTAGGATTACAGCTTATCGGCAAAAATTTTGAAGATGTAAAATTGCTTAGAATCGCAAAACTTATTGAAACAATTATTAACGAAAAATCTCATGTCTGATCAAGTTTTATATATAATAAACTATTTAAGCTCATATATTGTTTGGATTAGCGGTACTTCAGCTGTTTCTAATTTAAAATGGCTTGGTGGAGCGCTGTCTTTAATTTTCATCGGTCTCATAGCGCTTCTGATTATGAAGCTTCAGATTATAGACGGTTTATTTAAAACCGCGGGTAATTTTTTATTAACCAACGCTTTTCCTAAAAGGCATCTTAATAAATCCTGGCAAAAAATTCTGGCGCGGCTTAATAAAAACGACGAGGCTAATTTACGGCTGGCCTTAATTGAAGCCGATAACATATTTGACGATTTGTTAAAACAAATGCGGCTTCCCGGCGAATCAATGGCCGACAGGTTAAAGTACATTGATTCTTCACAGGTTTCTAACATTGACGAAATTTGGCGCGCTCATAAGCTAAGAAACGTCATTGTTCACAATGCCGAATATCCAGTTACCAGAAATGAAATGGAATTCGGAGTCGGCGCTTATCAGAGAGCATTAAAAGAATTAGAGTTTATTGATTAGAAAACACTTCTTACAATCTACGCACTTTATGCCGATCGGAAATAACTGCGTAGATTTTTTATGACTTTTTTGAATTTTTTAAGTTTAATTAGCGGGGAGCAGTGGACAACGTTAGAATCTGTTTTTAGACTATTACTGTTAAGTTGTTTATACCAAAACTATCACTTAACACCTTTCTTATAAAATGAAAAAGCGGGCGAGATTATCGCACCGCTTGTTATGTGTTCTTTTTTCTTATAAATCAAGAAGCCATTTACCAGTATTTTGGGGAATACTTTACTTCATCTGGAATCGGGTTTACAAATACCCGTTCAACTGCCCGATAGAAAAACCACAGAGGCCACAAAGGAACTGCCCAACGCCTAATTTGTATAAATATTAATGTTCTGTTCAGAAAGTCGCGATGCGCTTTAATTGTCTCAACATTTTTAGCAAATGCCAGCTCATCATCGCATCGGTTTATTTCTCGTTGCGTCATCCAACGCGAATGCAGTCTTCTAACCGTCCTGGTAGCTTGAGATGCATTAAACACACAATCAAGCCAAGGATCGTACATACCCATGTCGACCTCCGTTTGAATTTTTAATGTACATTATCAGATTGAGCCCCAGCCATCTGCTATAATGGCAGGCGCCAATTGGATAAGTATATACCATATAATAAAAATCCTGTCAAATCTGCGGGCCGGACGGGATTTGAACCCGCGATCTCTGTCGTGACAGGGCAGCGCTTTGAACCGCATAACCAGAAATGAAATGGAATTCGGAGTCGGCGCTTATCAGAGAGCGTTAAAAGAACTGGAGTTTATTGATTGACATATTTATTTAGTGTTTGTTATTATACTTTTCACTACAATTTTTATTATGCCCTGAGGGAGTCGGGAAATGGCAGCAGGCGAGATATTTGAAAATCTAAAAGAATTCTCATCTAAAGAAAATAAAGTAGTTTTTAAAAATCCATTCTTTCTGTTCAGAGGCGAATCAAAAGATGAAGCACCGGAAGAAGTTCTTATTACAACACATGCTATCGAAGGAAATTACGGCGAGGTTGTAAGTGCTAATGACGTGGCTACTTTTATAGCCGATCTATTGAATAGATAGAGCTTGGAAAAATAAAAAAAATTAAGCGCATCCAATAAATAACTATATTTATTGGATTTTTTATTGATTGTGAGAATCTTTTGTGCGCGGGCGACCGGATTCGAACCGGCGATCTCCTCCTTGACAAGGAGGCGCTTTAAGCCAACTAAGCTACGCCCGCAAATGCCGATGGCAGGAATCGAACCTGCGACGTTCGCTTTATGAGGGCGACGTTCTACCACTGAACTACATCGGCTTTTAATTTGACCATTCTACCAGAATTAACGTATAATTTCAACGCGGGGTAGAGCAGTCTGGTAGCTCGCGAGGCTCATAACCTTGAGGTCGTTGGTTCAAATCCAACCCCCGCAACACTTCGACTCGCTTCGCTCGCTCAGTGCAGGCAAGTTGCTTTTTTCGTAAAAATTTGATAAAATAAGCGCATGCTTTTAGGCACAAGACACGCTTATTTAATAGCCCTTATTTTTTCAAGCGTTCTGGCCTGGTCTTCTTTTTTTGGCATTGTTTTTTTTACCAATCCCGCCGATGCCGGTGTTCTCGGAGTTTTGACCTTGTATGTTAGTCTTGGCATCGGATTGGGCAGTTTCGGACTCATTATATGGCAACTGATAAATCGGAAGAAAAATTAATAGAAGATTTACAAAAACGTCACGATCCAGAGGCCGAAAGGCTAAAGCGTTTTCTTGCTATGCCAGACTTGACGCGCACTTCAGAAGGTCCGCTGGCGGATCTTGCGCGGCGTATTGTTAATTTGCCGCGTTTTAGCGAATTTAATAATTTAAACATACCGGAGATTGTTCCGTATGATATAAGTTTTGATCTCTTCAATTTTCCCCCCAACCACCCGGCTAGAAATCCTTCTGACACCTACTTTGTTGATGAAAATCATGTTTTGCGGACTCACACTACGGTAATGTGGTATTATCATCTGAACCTTGCCGAAGTAAAGAGTAAAATTAAAAAAGGCGAATCCGTTGGCGCATTGGCGTACGGCAAGGTTTACCGTAAAGACGAAATAGATAGGGAGCACATGAACGTATTCCATCAGATAGACGGATGGTATTTATGTCGCAAGGAAAATCATGTTATAACAATAGATGATCTTCAAGAAGTTTTAGTGGAAATAGCGCGCGCAATCTTCGGGCAGGATATTAAGTATCGTTTTAATGTCGACAATTTTCCGTATACGGATCCTTCAATTGAGATGGAGGTCCAGATTAGAGAGCGGTCCTTCGACAAGCTCAGGATCCCGAGCAAAGTCGAGGGATGGATAGAAGTTTTAGGCGCCGGAGTTGTAAGAGAGGCTGTTCTAAAAAACCTAGGCATTGATCCGGAAGAATATAATGGCTGGGCGTTTGGGTTCGGTCTTGAACGATTAGCCATTACCAGCATGGACTTGCCCGACATTCGCCTTTTATGGTCTCAAGACGAAAGAGTTAAAAGGCAATTGAAATTAGGGAATAAATATATAGAGGTTTCCAAATTTCCGCCTATTACCCGCGATATCTCATTTGTAGTCGACAAAAATTTCGTTCCCAACAACTATTTTGATTTGATAAGAGATCTTGGCGGCGATTTAGTGGAAGAGGTGCGGCTTTTAGACAAATACAGCAACTCCGAAAAGTTCGGACATGATAAGCTAAGCTATACATACCGTATTATCTACAGAAGCAATGACAGAACTCTTTTATCGAGCGAAGTAGATGAAGTTCAGAAAAAAATCTATAGCGAAACTGCCAAACAATTTAACGCGGAATTAAGATAAATCATGAAACACGCAACACGCAACAAAGAATCAAATTATACCGCCAAAGATATTTATGTTTTGGAGGGGCTTGAGCCGGTCAGAAAGCGCCCCGGAATGTATATCGGCTCAACCGGCGTTGATGGTTTGCATCACTTAATTTGGGAAGTCATTGATAATTCCATTGACGAAGCGATGGCCGGATATGCCAAAAACATTGAGGTTGTCATTCTTGAGGATAGTAAAGTAAAGGTGGTTGATGACGGGCGGGGCATTCCGGTTGAAATGCATAAACAAACAAAAAAATCGGCTCTTAAACTGTAATGACGACGCTTCATGCCGGGGGCAAATTCGGCGGGGAATCATATAAAGTGTCCGGCGGCTTACATGGTGTTGGCATTTCGGTGGTTAACGCCTTATCGCGGTATCTTCGTGCCGAGATTTGCCGTGACGGCAGTATCTGGTCGCAGGAATACGAAAGAGGTGTTGCTAAAACGGCAGTTAAAAAAACCGGAACCTGTAAAAAAACCGGTACGACAATCATTTTTGACCCCGATCCGGAAATATTCAAAGAAATCAGATTTGATACAAAACGAATTTTGGACCATCTGCGCGAACAGGCGTATTTGACTAAGGGGGTGAAAATTGTTTTTAGAGACGAAAGAGCGGATTTTTATTTTCATTACGGTTTTTATTTCGAAGGCGGGATTATTTCTTTCGTTAAATATCTGGTAAGAGGAGAAAAACCGATTCATGATAATATTTTTTACGCTTCGAAAACTTTTGACACTATTTTAGTTGAGGTTGCATTTCAATACACGGAAGATATCCAGTCGGGGGAATCAAGTTTTGCCAATAATATTCATACTGGAGAAGGCGGCATGCATCTTACGGGTTTTCGAACAGCCCTAACGAGGACTTTAAACGATTACGCAAGAAAAAACGGTTATATTAAAGAATCGGAAGAAAATCTGACCGGCGACGACGTTAGAGAAGGGTTATCCTTAGTTTTAAGCATCAAGCTTAGAGAGCCGCAGTTTGAAGGGCAAACCAAGGCTCGTTTAGGAAATCCCGAAGCCAGAACTGCGGTTGAAGCTGTTATAGGCGAAACTTTAGGCGAATGGCTTGAAAAAAATCCGACCGATGCGAGAAAGATCTTGGAAAAAACCATTTTGGCGTCTAAGGCCAGAAAGGCCGCCAAAGCGGCTCGGGAGACGGTGTTACGCAAGGGTATTTTAGAAGGCCTGGCTTTGCCGGGAAAATTAGCCGATTGTTCAAGCAATGACCCGGCCGAATCCGAAATTTTTATTGTTGAAGGAGACAGCGCCGGCGGTAGCGCCAAACAGGGTCGCGACAGAAAATTTCAGGCAATATTACCGTTAAAGGGTAAGATTCTAAATGTTGAAAGGGCAAGAATTGACAAAATTCTGGCGTTTAAAGAAATTAGGGCGCTGGTTATCGCTCTTGGCACGGCTGTTGCCGAGGAATTTAATATAAACAACCTGCGATATCACCGGGTCATAATAATGACCGATGCCGATGTTGACGGCGCCCATATCAGAACCCTGCTGCTCACGCTTTTTTTCCGTTTTTTACCGGAACTTATCAATCGGGGCTACGTTTACATTGCCCAGCCGCCGCTTTATAAAGTTTCAAGCGGCAAGCGCGCGGAATACGCTTATACCGATGAGGATAAAGAGGAAATTTTAAGCGATTTTAGGAAAGAAAAAATGTTAAATCCTAATATCCAACGTTACAAGGGTTTGGGTGAGATGGATCCGGAACAATTGTGGGAAACTACTATGGATCCGCAAAACAGGATCATGAAACAGATAACTGTTGAGGATGCCGAAAAAGCCAATAAAATTTTTGATATCCTTATGGGCGAAGAAGTAGCACCTCGAAAGCGCTTCATCCAAATGCATGCCAAGACAGTGAAGAATTTGGATATTTGACCCCGCTAAGATAGATTTGACATCATTAAATCTGTTTGTTATGATAGTATCAAAGGCCCGAGGGCTTTTTAAAAATACCTAATTTATGGGCTATTTAGAAAAAACAAAAACATATTTTAAAGAAGTTAGGGTTGAAATGAACAAGGTCAATTGGCCGACGAAGACTGAAACCATTAACTATACCTTAGTGGTTATTGGCGTTTCGGTTGCAGTCGCGGCTTATCTTGGCTCTCTGGATTTTATTTTTACTTCTGTTTTGAACTTTTTCTTATTTAAGTAATGCGGGCATTTTTAGAAAAATATGGCAAAACAACAAGCACAAGGCAGAAACTGGTATGTTCTTCATACTTACTCCGGTTATGAAGACGCCGTGGCGCGCAATTTGAAGCAGAGAATTGAATCCCTGGACATGCAGGATAAAATTTTTAATGTTTTGGTGCCCAAGGAAAAAAAGATTAAAATCAAAAACGGCAAACGACGCGTCACTGAAGAAAAAATTTATCCGGGCTATGTGATTGTAGAAATGATTGTTACCGACGATTCCTGGTATGTAGTAAGAAACACGCCTCGGGTAACCGGGTTTATCGGATCGGGGACAACGCCAATTGCGATTTCAAAAGAAGAAATGCTGGAGCTTCAAAAGCGGATGGGATCGACTGAATCAAAATATAAAATTGAATTTTCTATCGGCGACCCGGTGAAAATCGTTGACGGGCCGTTTAAAGATTTTGACGGCAAAGTGAGCGATATTGACGAAGAGCGGGGCAAGGTTAAAGTTATGATCTCGATGTTCGGCCGCGAAACAGCGGTGGAGCTTGACTCGCTGCAGATTAAAAAATTATAAAAGGTGGGCTACCCCGCAGTTGCGGGGTGCTCATAAATTTTAGCTAAATTTATGGCAAAGAAAATTAAAACAATTATAAAAATACAAATTCCGGCTGGAGCGGCAACACCGGCTCCGCCGGTAGGCACGGCTTTGGGTCCGCAAGGCATTAATATAGGAGAATTTGTCAGTAAGTTCAACGCGGCTACTAAAGAAATGGCCGGAGATATTATTCCCGTTGAGTTAACCGTCTACGAAGATCGGACTTACGATATGAAATTTAAAACTTCGCCTGCGGCGGCACTGCTTAAAAAAGCCGCGGGTATTGAGAAGGGAAGTAGCAATCCGAAAAAAGACAAGGTTGGCAAAGTAACAATGGCGCAAATTCGCGAAATCGCCGAAAAGAAACTGGTTGATTTGAATGCCAATAATATTGAAGCCGCGGAAAAAATCATAATGGGCACCGCTCGGTCCATGGGAATTGAAGTTGTAAAATAAAAAATAGCATTACTTGGTGACGCCGTCACCAAGTGGGTACATCTGACAATCATTAGCTCTCCACTAAAAGATGTTCCATATCTTTTCTTTCGAGCATTATCTTTAAGGCATCTTCCGCGAAATCTTTATATTCCGCGATGGTTTTAAATTGTGAAATGATAATTTCTTTACCGCAAAGTTCTCTTCCATTTTTATCTTTTTTCTTCTTCATATACTCCTCCCAACTCGACTTGGAGACGCCGTCACCAAGTCGATGGACACGATTATTAAGATTCACATATGCGCTTACGTTCAGAAGATATTCGTTGGAGTCAACATGAACTGCTTTAAATGGACCTTGGAATAAAGAACCGGAACGCTGACATTTTACATTGAAATATCTAGCATACCCAAGACATAATCTATGCATAAATTTTTCTATTCCTTTATCGGCGATTTGTCTCATTAAGAAGTGGTAATGATTTGGATTGAGGCAATAGCATACAAATTCCACTAACTTGGTGACGCCGTCACCAAGTTGAGATTCGCGCTTCCTAAATGAATTTTCAAATATACTTCCTATCGGTTCAACGGTATTGAACTCCTCCATACTTTGCAAGAATCTGGCATAATCTCGTGCGTCCATGAAAATTTGGCGTTTATCCACGCCTCGGCCGAAAATATGATAATACTCATCATTTACTAGTAATACTTTTCTCATACATCTTATTATACCACTTGGTGACGCCGTCACCAAGTATTTTTTCACCATAAATTTCTAACGGGGTCAATATTGTTTTTAAAAAATATCTAAGTTAGAGTTTAAAAACTTTATTGATCTTTTAAAATTTAAAAAAGAGGAACTCCAAGTGAACGCTAGACCGCCGAGATTAACTGTTGATGAATATTTTGATTTGATCGCTTTAATTTTTGCTTGCCGCGGCACTTGCGATCGTTTGCGGACCGCGACCGTTATAAGAGATAATGATAATATTTTAATTGCTGGCGGGTATAACGGCGCAATATCTGGGTTGCCTCATTGCGATGACATTGGCCATCTTATTGTTGAAAATCACTGCATAAGAACTAATCATGGCGAAGAAAACGCGCTCTTAAATTGTATTGATTTATCTCGGATTGAAAATGGCGTGGCTACTATTATCGGTAATCCATGTTTCCCGTGCGCGCGAAAAGTATTAAGCAAAGATATTAAAAGATTGCGATACATCGGAACATACGATAATTCTTTAGGGTTTGAACACGTTAAAGAATTGTGCGAACAAAAAAGCGTTGTTATAGAGTTTATTGATATTAGAGATGTTTTGGAAACTCTCCAAAAGGCCATTTATTTTCTTCAGGGACCCGGCGGTCCATTCCGTAATATGGAAAAAATTATGTTAAAATTGGAAGAGAAAGAGTAATGGCGGAACTCTATCTCGCTATAATTGGCCATACAGCTACCGGAAAAGAAAGTACCTACATCGCTGCTAAAGAAGCGCTTGCCGGTAAATTAACCGTATCCATTCATCATTTTTCCGATCCGCTTAGCGAGGCTTTGGATCTATTTTGCCTTGAAAAATCTCGGCCTAACCAGCAACTGCTTTCTACAATTCTGCGGCAAGCATTTGGTGAAAATATGCTGGGCAATATAATTTTTAAGCGGGTTTTGGCCGATCCGGCGGATATTGTATTTTTAGACGGTGTTCGCAGACCAAAAGATGTTGAGATGTTGAAAAATCTGCCAAATAGTTTTTTGGGGTATGTTTACGCGCCACCTGAAGAGGCATATAAAAGACTAGTTTTAAGAAACGACCGGCCGGGCGACGCCGAAAAAACTTGGGAACAATTTTTAGCCGAGCAGTCGGCCGAAACCGAAAGCTTAATTGATACATTAAGACCGTTAGCGGATTTTACACTAGATAACCATATGCACGATCCAGAGTTTAAATTTCTTCGCACCCAAGTTGTGAGTTTAATATATGATGAATTCGATCTATAGAGGAGGGAACGGATGTCGCATAAATATCCAGGGAAACTGATTCTTTTTGAAGGTTGTGAAGGTGCCGGTAAATCCACATTGATAGAGATTCTAGGCAATATTTTAAGAACAAAAGTCGGCAACGTGGTTGAAACCAGAGAACCTCGAGGACGCGCTCGCGATATTCTGTTAAATCCCAATCATCCTTTAACGCCCCAAGAAGAATTGACGATTTTTATTGACGGCAGGGCAGCGCATTTTTCCGAAATAGTTATCCCCGCTCTTAAGCTGGGGTACGTTGTTCTTTGTGATCGTTCAACTTACTCCACTATTGCTTATCAACATTACGGCAGGGGCCTTGATCTTGACGATATTCTTATCAGAGACGCCAAAGCTCGGCAGAACGTCGGATTTGACCTTATAATTCTTCTGGATATTAACCCGGAAATTGGTTTGCAGCGCAAGAAGCCGGAAACCAGGTTTGAACTGGAAACGATAAATTTTCACCACTGCGTTCGCAATGGCTATTTAGAACTAGCGGAAAATGATCCCGACGGCAATTGGGTGATTATTGACGCAACCAAGAACCCCGATGTTGTTTTCTTGGAGGCGCTTGAAGCTATATTGAAATTATTATCAAAAAGTACCGGCAACCGGAGGCAAGATGAAAGCTGAAGAGCTTTTTGAAATATTAGGCGGAAATTTTTATATCGATAGTTTCGGCCGGAAATGGCCTCGATTTACGCCGGAAGTTTTTAGGACCTCCGGAAAAGGCATTAAGTATTTAAAAGAAGCAGGACTTGTTGCAAGCGCAAGAACCATAACCGTTGAAGTTGAAGCATTACGGCCTTTTCTTGCCGGTTTTGACGCAGAATACGCTTTTGAGCAGTATGCTGACGACCCTGATTGGCTAAATGAAACTGAAGCAATTACAAAAAGGGCCGGCCAGTCCTGTTACGCTAGCTATGGCACTGGTCGCTCTAAAAATACCAAAGAAGAATGCGAACAGTATCTTGAAAATATAAAAAGTCAGAAACATGGCAGCGTTATTGAACATCCGAATGTCACTTTATTTATGTATGGCGTCAGTCGTTCGTTAACTCACGAACTCGTGAGACATAGAATGGTTGACGGTCCTTCCCAATTATCACAACGATACGTTGACGGAAGAATTTTAAGATTTGTTGAGCGTCCGGAATATCAGGAATATGCGCCGCTTCACAATTCTTTTGAAAGTTGGGTTGAGATGGCAGAAGAGGAATACGAAAATAGGCGGCAGCTTTTAAAAGTCCACTTCACCAAAAACTATCCTGAATTTAGTAAAATGAGCGCTACTGACAAGCGTAAAGCCCAAAATCAAGCGGCGCGCGCTTGTTTGCCAAATGAAACAGAAACTCATATTTATTTGACTGCTAACCTGCGATCCTGGCGCTTCATTGATGAATTGCGCTCTTCCGAATATGCGGAAGTGGAAATTAGAAAATTAGCTATTAAGACATTCTTGTGTTTGTATTTTATTGCTCCCAATATTTTCAGCGATTACGAAATTAAAAAACTTTCAGACGGAACTTTTACTCTTGAGACAGAATACAAAAAAGTTTAGCTTAATTTCAACCCCGCAGCTGCGGGGTTGTTTTTTTATCAAAATAGTGATATTAATAGGCAAAAGTTAATTTGTTCATTTACAACAAGGAGAGTGAAAATGGAACTGGTCTTTACTTCGGGAATTTCGGGTTGCGATCGGAAAAGGTATTGCGGAGATTTTGTTAAGTATGGCAATAGTCGCGGCAAGAAAATAGAGGTTTTTGATATTGGCCGCATGATGATTCAACAAGCCTATGATATCGGGTATCCGATAAATCTTAAAAACATTCTTCATGCCGATAAGGCTTTCCTTGCGGCTTTACGCTCCGCCATATTTACAAAAATCGGCAATGAAATCAGATCGCGGCTATTCAGTTACGATGCCGTGATTATTAATATGCATAACTGGTTGTTCGGAAAAGAGCTTTTTTGGCTGACTTCCGACAGATTTCTTGATAACTTTCTAAATGAATTTCCGGCTGACATATATATTACTTTTGTTGATGATTTCCGGCATATTTATAATCGCCTAAGCCAAAGAGAGCAGTGGGATAGCGAAAGACTTACTTATACTAAAATTCTTTATTGGCAGAATATTGAAGTTGAGTTTACTCGAGGGCTAGCGAACACGAGATATAAACCATTTTTTGCGTTGGCTACCGGCCAGCCTGCCTGGACTCTGTATAAACTTATTTTCCATCCAGAAGTTGAAACTGTATATGTAAAGATGCCAATATCCCATTTCAGAGCGCCGGAAAAACGCGAAATTATAGATAACTTCATTAAAGAGTTAGACAAGCCATTTAATGTTTTTAGCCCATTAGCCGTTGAAATTGTCGGTGTAACTCCGATTAATCAGTTTGATGACGAAGAAATACGAACTATTGATCATCATGTTGTAAATCGAGATTTGGATTGGTTTGTGGAACAATGCGATTTGGGTATTAATATCTGGCCGGAAGTAGTGCCTTCGCCGGGCGTTGACCACGAAACTCATCGCAGTTATATCAGAACAAAAGAAGAGTGGACGGTTTATCTTGGCAAAGAAAGAAGCCCCTTTATATCTTTTTTCAACACCGGCTTTTTTAGGAGTACAGAAGAATTTTTTGAATTCGTTTACAAGAAATATCCAGAGAGGAAAAACTTGTCATGGTAACCTGTTATCGTTCCGGCCCGATTGAGCGCGATCCGGCAGCGGCTTTTCACGGTAAAAATAAGGTGGACGATGTTTTGCGCGAATTGGATATAAAAATTATCGGCGATACTTTTGAGATTTTAAAATCCTGCGGCCAGCCGCAGGACGTTTACGGGCCAAAAATGAAAAAACTTCGCGATCAAGGCAGTTTTTACGATTACTGTAAAGAAGAGTCGCTTTTGGTTAAGAGTTTAAAAAGCGCCAGGGAAGCTGATTTTGTAATTTCAAGGCCGGCACCAGAATCAACTGGCGGCACTACAAGCGAAACCGTAATGACATGTATGCGAGGAGTTCCCAAACTCGTTATTATAGGGCCGCACTGCGAAGGAATTTTAGATAATGACTCCACTTTCATGATACGAATGCTTACCGATTGGTACAGTTTGGTTTTTAACTCCGAGAAAGATGTTATAGATTTTATCAGAAAACACATTCGGGCTTTCAAAGAAGGTCGCGATAGCATTAGGTGGCTTTTTAAGCGTATTAAAACTATTAACCCATATGTTAATGACCGTCAAAAACCGCTTTGGGATGATAATTTTGAAGGCAAAACCGTTATTATTCAAGGTCGGCCCGGAGCCGGAAAAGACACTCAGGGGCGCTTACTTCAGGACTTATGCGGATTCAAATTCTTTGGAAGCGGTTTTGAACTAAGGCGCCTTTCGTCAAAATTTCCGGTTATGGGCGAAAGTCTGGGTAAGGGGAATCTGGCCCCCGAAATCGTTATAAATTACTTGATGACCTCAAGCTTGATAAGACTGGAAAAATTTGAACCGATAGTTTTTACGGGCACGCCTAAAAAAATAGGAGAGGCTAAAGGACTTGTAGAGATTCTTGATCTTTTAAAGCGCAAGCCGAAGATCATCGTAATTGACATTGACGATAAATTGGCGCATGAACGGATCCTTCTCCGTCGCAACTGCAATAGTTGCGATATGTCATTTTGCAGTAAGGAACTAGTTGAACGGCCAATTTGTCCGAACTGCGGAGACCGGCTTACGGCTCGCGCGGAGAATATGAGCGATGAAGCGATTAGTAAAATTTTTAAGTGGTATAAAACAGATGTTGAAGCGGTCATTAGATTTTTTGAAAAACTGGGTCTTGCCTACCATGTTGATGGCCACCGGAATAAAGAAGAAATTTTTAATGATATTCTGGAAATTTTGAAAAGTTAACCCCGCAGTTGCGGGGTTTTTTTATTAGAAAATTTGTGGTATTTTAGAATAATGAGCGTCCGCCTTCTCCGCCAGCTGGCGGATTCGGCGAGATGCTCATAAATTCGGTTGCTTTAGCAACCGTCCCGCAATTGCGGGATGAAAGCTAAAGCTTTCACTAAAATTTAGAATAAATTTTAGAAATTTATGGCACAATATGAATCTGTTATAGGTTTAGAAATACACGCGGAGCTCAAAACTAAAACCAAGATGTTTTGCGCTTCAAAAAATGATCCGGATGAAAAACATCCTAATATTAATATTTGTCCGATTTGCACCGGCCAGCCAGGGACTCTTCCGGTTATAAATAAGGAAGCGGTAAACCATGTAATCAGAGTCGGATTAGCACTTGAAAGTAAAATTTCAGAAATTACCAAGTGGGACCGGAAAAATTATTTTTACCCCGACCTTCCAAAAGGGTATCAGATTTCCCAATACGATGAACCTATTTGTCTTCTAGGAAAATTGAAAATTCCCGGTTTTGATAAGGAAATAAAGATAACACGCGTACATCTTGAAGAAGATACCGGAAGACTTATTCACTTTAGCCATGTTGGCCATTCGCTTGTTGATTTTAACCGTGCCGGCGTGCCTTTGATGGAACTAGTCACCGAACCCGACTTGAGGTCAGGTGAAGAAGCAAGCGTTTTCGCACGGGAACTTCAGTTGATTTTAAGATATTTGGGAGTTTCCGATGCCAACATGGAAAAAGGACAACTACGAGTCGAAGCGAATATTTCGCTTCGACCGGAAATCCCAAATCCCAAATCTCAAATCCAAAACAAACTAGGAACCAAGGTAGAGGTTAAAAATTTGAATTCTTTTAAAGCCGTACGCGATGCCATTGATTTTGAAATAAAACGCCAAACCGAAATTCTTAAAGATGGGAAAAAAGTTGTTCAAGAAACTCGCGGCTGGAGTGAATCTAAAGGAGAAACTTTTTCCCAGCGGATCAAAGAAGAGTCCCACGACTACCGTTATTTTCCGGAGCCCGATTTACCGCCTTTAAAAATAGATTTTGAAATGGTTGATAAATTTAGGTCGGCTTTGCCGGAATTGCCTTCTGATAAACGCAGTCGTTTTAGTGAAGCATATGGCCTGACCGGCAGCCAAATAGATATTCTGGTTGCTGACGAAAAACTTGCCGGATTTTTTGAAAATGTTATAAGCGAATTTTTAAATTGGGATAAAGAGGGGCCCAATCCTCATTTCATAGAAAACGAGAAACAAGAACTTTTTAGTCTTTCGGCTAATTACCTTTTGAGCGACTTTCTGGGCCTGTTAAATGAAGCCTCGGCCGACATTGATGACATAAGAATTAATCCGGAAAATTTTGCCGAGTGGGTCTGGTTGATTCACAGGCATGTTATTACTTCGCGAGTTGCCAAAGATGTTTTGAAGGAAATGTGGGCTACGGGCAAAGATCCTTCATTAATTATTAAAGAGAAAGATTTGCTTCAAGTTCAGGATGCGGGCGAACTTGAAAAAATTGCGCAAAAAATTATTGATGAAAATTCAGAAGCGGTTTCCGATTATAAAAAAGGAAAAATTGCTTCATTACAATTTTTAGTCGGCCAAATAATGCGGGAAACAAGAGGAAGGGCCGATCCGGAAGTAACTTCGGGTATATTGAAAAGAATTTTAAAATAGTTTATAATTAAAGTATTATTAAAAAATAAAGGGAAAACAAAATGGATATTGAATCAAAGGGAGGAAAATTTAAATTAACTCCGGAAGAGCAAAAACAACACGAAGAAGTTTTAAGGCGCCAAAGAATTTTGCAGGAACTTGAAGGTGAAAAAGCGCGCCGACTGCTGGAAGAGGAACTTAACGCTTTAACTCCGGAAGAACAAGAAGCGGCTCGGAAAGAAATAGAGAAAACAAAATAATCAAGTGCGGTTTTCGGTTATTTTAAGAAATTTTTAATCAACCTTTCCGCTTCATTTTGATTTTTAATCCAATGAATTCTTTTGCCTGCCCCGTACCGCATTTGTTCTGGTGCGGGGTCTTTTTTCCCGCCCCGGAGGGGCGAGGTCTCGCTTTGGGCGGAAAACCAGGTCATTTGCCGTTTGGCGTAGTTTCTTGTATTTTTTTTGATTAAGTTTATCGTCTCATTAAGCATGATTTTTTTATTTACCCCGCCTTTCAGCTGAATGGCGGGGTTTAAATAATCTATAATTTCACGGTAACCAATAGCGTCAAAACTTTGTTGCTTTTTGCCGTATTTTTTAATTAAATTTTTAACTTCGTCAACGAGCCCTTCTTTTACCATCAAATCAACCCTTTTATTTATTCGTCTGTCTAAAATATTTTTTGGCCATTTAATTCCTATTTCAATGAAATCAAAGGGCGGGTTTCCTGATTTGCGCTGGGCGGAAAATGGTTTTTTAGTTTTAATTGCAATTTCTAAAGCTCTGATGATTCTTCGAGGGTTATTTGGGTCAATAATGTACGCGGCTTCGGGGTCTAATTTTATGAGTTTCTCAAAAAGATATTTTAGTCCGTATTTTTCACTTTCTTTTTCCAGTTTCTTTCTCAATTTTAGATCAGGCGCGACCTCCGGAATAATTAGATTATCTATTAACGCTTTAATATAAAGCCCGGTGCCGCCGACAAGAATCGGGAGCTTTTTCCTTTTTATGATTTCATCTATCACTTGTATGGCGTCGCGCTTATATTCCGCAACCGTATAATTTTCGTCCGGATTTTTTATATCAATAAGATGATGAGGAACTTGTTTAGAAATTACCTGCCCGCCGAAGCCTTGGCGCAGGCGGGGAAATTTGAAATTGGAAATTCCCGAAGTTTTTTGAACTTCGGGTTTAGCCGTTCCAATATCCATTCCGCGATAAATCTGCCGCGAGTCGGCGGACACAATTTCGCCATTGAATTTTCGAGCCATCTTTATTGCTAGCGCACTTTTTCCTGACGCCGTAGGCCCGACAACAACGATTATTTTAGGTTTTCTTAACTTATACACAATAGATTGACACAAGCTTCTAATTATTCTAATCTTTATTGAACTTACCCTCGGGAGGGGAATGATGACAGTCAGGGAGCAGCGCAGAATCCGTGTTATTGAAGCAATGGGTAATATGATTAGTGTTGAGAACCGTGAGAAATTTTTCCGGTCTCCTCATCCTCTTTTTGACAACCGTTATCCTGAAAGTATGCTTGATTCTGAAGAAGAAACGCAACTTCTTATTAAAAATCTTCTCGCGGCAGAGTCGGGCGGATTTGTCTAAAGTAGACAATTATACGCGTACTCACAAGACAATACTTGTGAGTTTTTTTATTTTCTATTTATAATTAATCATCCGCTTTTTCAATAACCAACCGCAGGGATTTCTTTGGTCCGCGGACCTGTCCGCCAAAGCCTTGGCGTCGGCGGAAGCTTTTAGCGTAGGCGACTCCTTATTTTAAGACATTTTGCATTTATAGACCTGCCTAGTCGACTAAAATGTTGAAAATGCCACGGGGCATCTGCTATTGACATTATGATACTTTCTATGCTAACATACTGATAATTCCGCACAAAAACAAGGAGGTAGACATGAAATCAGTAATGTCTTGCGTTTTTGGATCTTCTCTCGGCGTCATGATTTCGGTGATCAGTCCCTACACCATTACGAACTGGCAGTGGTGGGCAGCTCTTCTGCCCGTGATGGTCATCGGCGTCATCTACGCCAATGTGCCGCCGAGAAAGTAGTCTGTTCTCTTTCCATGGATTTAGGTCAGCGCAATTGCGACTGGCCATTTTTTATCCTCTACGCCCCGTGACACCTTTGTTTTTTCAATACTGTCCCAAATATAGAAAATGTCATGAGCATCAAAAACTTGACAAATGCCACTATACTATGCTACAATATGGGTAGTTTCGGACAAGTTCAAGCTTCTTGAAAGGAGACAGGGAAATGATTCTCGATGATGTGAAGGGGCAGTCCCTTCGAACCCATCTCGTGGAATTCCACGCACAGAATCCTGCGGATGTAGCGGAAAAGGACGAGAGAACGCTCGACATGTTCCATTTCATACAGCACGAACGTATGCATCTGGGATGGTTAGTCAAGAATGGTACTCGTCCTCACGCGCACCGCGGTATGCACTAGAACACCGCGGTATCCGCCACAGGAGCCAGGCCCGGCGATAATCTCAACGGGCCTTTTTTCTTTACAATTATCTCTCATGACACCTCTACTTTTTCAATAACCAACCGCAGGGATTTTGCTTATTTTAAGCCGTTTTTTCATCATTCACATTGCCGGATTTGTCGATTTATAGAAAATGTCATGCGGAATAAAAACTTGACAAGTACCATACTTTCATGCTACACTTTACAACAGAATTCAGAACCTGCAATCAACCTTTTAAGGAGGTGCCTAATGGTAAGGTTCCACTGTCCCGAATGCGGCCGTTTCGCGAACAAGCAGTATGTGAAGGAGAACGGCTACTGCGAAGCATGCGACTACGATGGATACCGCGAATTGCTAGCGGAGGAAGCTGAGCTTGATCCGACAGGACCTGCTTACGCTGTCCTCACCGGCGACGAGTCGCAACTGCGCAGAGGGTATCGCTAATCCAACACAGTGCTGAGTGCCACTCTAAACCACTCTTTTTTCTTTGCCAAAATTTGTCCCTTACGCCCCGTGACATCTCTTATATTTCATCTGCCGATCGAAATGTCATGCGGAATTTTTATTCGTATCGCGTCTTAAAGATATACTCCTGTAGTCGGTTCTTCTTCTTTTTTTTCGTCAAGATCCAGTTTTTTCTCAAGATCACGCTGGCGTTTCCATAATTCTGAAAGACGATCCGGGGGAAGGTTAATATCTTTTAGGGCATCTCTTGTTTCTTGGAGCTGCCGCATAAGATCTTCGCTATTTTTACCCGTATCGGCATTTTGGTCAAAAGGAATTTCTTCAATCCCTTCGCCTCTCGGAAAGATTCTTCCGCGAAATCTCTTTTCTTGATTATCCATAATATTAAATTTAATTAATTATAATAAAATACTTTTTTTGATTTCCGATAAAATTTTTTCTTTGAATTTTTCTAAATTTTGTGCGCCCAAGTTACCTTTTCCGCGCTCGCGCACGGCGACAGTGTCGGATTTTTCTTCTTTGTCGCCGACTATTAGAATATAGGGAATTTTTTCAAGTTCGGCTTCGCGGATTTTTTTACCAATGGTCTCGTTATCGTTATTTAATTCAACCCTAATACCAACAGTTTTTAAATCATTAAATATTTTCTCAGCGTATTTTTCATTTCTTTCGGTTAAATTTAAAACCTTAACCTGAACCGGCGAAAGCCACGTGGGAAAGGCGCCCTGATAATTCTCAACTAAAATTCCGATAAATCTCTCAAACGAACCGAAAACGGCGCGATGTATCACTACAGGTTTTTCTTTCTTTCCTTCTTGATTTACGAAACTTAAATTAAATTTTTCTGCCATGTTAAAATCAATCTGAATGGTGCCGAGTTGCCACGCGCGACCAAGCGAATCATTAACATGCACCTCAATTTTAGGTCCGTAAAAGGCGCCTTCTTTCGGCTGGAGTTCGTATTTTATTTTATTTTTCTTTAAGGCCTGTGCCAGCGCATCTTCAGCTTTATCCCATAATTTTTTATCACCCATTGCTTTATCGGGGCGGGTGGCGAGGTAATAACCGGTTTTAAATCCGAAAATTTTGTAAAAATTATTTATCAGTTTAATTAAATTATCTATCTCATCAATCATTTGATTTTGCCTTACGTAAATATGGGCATCATCCATTGTTATTTGCCTTACCCTGAATAAGCCGTTTAATACCCCGGAAAGCTCTTTTCGATGGAGCCGGCCGATTTCGGAAAATCGTAGCGGCAAATCGCGCCAACTTTTTATTTTTGAAGCATAAATAATGGCGCTTTCCGGGCAGTTCATTGGTTTTAAGACAAAGGTCTGGTCATCAACTTTCAGCGTAAACATTAAGTCTTTGTAAAACTTAAAATGACCCGACTTTTCAAATAAATCTTTTCGGATCATAATCGGAGTGGAAATTTCCTGATAGTTGGCTTTATCAAGCGCCTCGCGAATGATTTTTTCAAGCTCCCTAAAAATTACCATTCCCTTGGGATGCCAAAATACCGCGCCCGGCGCGATTTCGTGGAAGGAGTACAAATCCAATTGAGTGCCCAGTTCTTGATGACTTAACAATTTTTTTGTTTCTTTTTCCATGAATTTTAGATTTTTAATTCTTGGACATCTTCGCAAATAACAGAAATATTCCCGTTTCTGTCTGATACCTTGCCCCCAACCATAATTATTTTGTCTTCAGCCCAGATTTCCGGATTTTTTTCCAGGATATCGGGGAAAACGACCACCTCTATCTTATTAGCCCAATCTTCAAGTTTTGTAAAGAGCATCAGCCGGCCGTTTTTGGTTACAAATTTTTGGATGCCGGAAATTAAGCCGCCGATGGTAATTTTTTGTCCGACAAGATTTGATTTAACTTTTTGGATTAAAATTGATTTCCGTTCCATTAATTCTTTATATTCCTGCATAGGATGTTCGGAGATGTAAAGGCCTAAAAATTCTTTTTCCCAGGCCAATTTTTCTTTTTTTGTCGCCGGTTCGGCGTCAATCATTTTAAGCGGTGGAAGAATTGAGTAAGAGTCAAAAAGTCCGACCTGCGAAGAATTATTATTTCTGGTAACATCCTTTGAATAGCGCAAAAGCTCTTCAATGTTGGTTAGAAGGAGTTTCCGCTCATTCCAAGCGTCAAACGCTCCGCATTTTATAAGAGCTTCTATAGATTTTTTATTTAAATCATTTTGCGGCATTCTTTCAAGAAAATTTTGAGTATTAAGAAATGCGCCGATTGATTTTTTTTCCGCAATAACGCGTTCTATGGCTTTTTTGCTGAGGTTTTTTATTGCCGAAAGGCCGAATCTAATTTTGGCTTGTCCCGCCAGTGGCGGGAGTTTTTCGTCTTTTATCAGCGTGAAGTCCTCCAAACTTTCATTAATGTCCGGCGGCAGGATTTCAATTTCCATTTTCTTGCATTCATTTATCAAAACGGCAATTCTGTCCAAATCAAAACTTTCAGCATTTAAAAGCGATGTCATAAATTCAGCCGGATATTTTACTTTAAGATAAGCCGTTTGGTAGGAGAGCAGGGCGTAACAAGCGGCGTGAGAGCGATTAAAGCCGTAACGGGCGAAGGGCTCAATAAAGTGCCAAATTTTTTCTGCTACTATATTATTTATTCCGTTACCGATTAAACCTTTTATGAATTTTTCCGATTGTTCATCAAGAAGCTTTTTAATTTTTTTACCGACAGCTTTTCTTAATATATCGGCTTCGCCAATAGTAAAACCTGCCAATTGGTTTGCAATTTTTAAAACTTGCTCCTGATAAATTGCAACGCCGTGCGTGCTTTTTAAAATTGGCTCCAGCCCCGGATGCAGATAGGTTACCTTCTCTTTTCCGTTTTTTCTTGCTATGTACGTTGGAATAAATTCCATCGGGCCGGGACGGAAAGCCGCGACCATAACAATAATATCTTCAAGTTCCGTCGGCTTTAGTTCCTTAAGATACCGGCGCATGCCATTTGATTCAAGCTGGAAAACACCGATCGTGTCGGCGCGCTGAAGCAATTCGAAGACCTTTCGGTCGTCTAAAGGAATATTGTAAATATCTAACTTCTCTCCATAATTTTTTAAAATCAGTTCAAGAGTTTTTTCAATTACAGTTAGATTTCTCAGCCCTAAGATATCCATTCTTAATAAGCCCAGGGCATCAACAGAACGCATTTCATATTGAGTTACCAGTGACTGTTCTTCGCTTTTCTTCCCAGATGATTTCGTGGCCCACTGCGTTGGCATATAATCAGTAATTGGATTTTTGGTGATAACGATGCTACAAGCATGGGTGGATGCATGGCGCGCTACACCTTCCAATTTTTTTGCCGTCTGGATCAGTTGTCTGGTTTGGAGGTCGGTATCTACCGCTTGTTTAAGCTCCGCGACGTTTTCTAATGATTTTTCAAGCCAGCCGGTTTTCATTCCTTGCGTAGGGTTAAAGGGTATTAATTTTGCGATTCTATCACAAAAACCGTAACCAAATCCCAGGGCTCTGCCGGCGTCACGTATAGCGGCGCGAGCTGTCATTGTTCCAAAAGTAATGACCTGTGCTACGTGTTCACGGCCGTATTTTTTTGAAATATATTCCAAAACTTCGCCGCGCCTGTGGTCGGCAAAGTCAAGGTCTATATCGGGCGGCGCGACGCGATCAGGATTTAAAAACCTTTCAAAGAGCAGATTATATTTTATCGGGTCAATCTTAGTGATGCCGATAAGATACGAGATCAGCGAGCCGGCAGCAGAACCCCGGCCCGGCCCTACGGCAATTTCTTGATTTTTAGCGAAGTTGACAATATCCCAAACAATCAGAATGTAGGAGGCGAATCCTGTTTTTGTGATGACATTTAATTCAAACCGAAAGCGATCCGCCAGTTCTTTCGGCGCCTGTTCCGGCAAGTCAAAACCAAATCTGGTTTTCAGGCCGTCAAGCGCCAGTTTTCCCAAATATTCCTCGGCTGTTACGCCTTCGGGCAATTCAAAATAAGGAAATTGCGATTTTCCCAGCTCAAATTCAAAATTAACGGATTCGGCGATTTTTTGAGTATTAGCTACGGCTTCGGGGTTATCTTTAAAAAAATCAGTCATTTCCTCGATGGATTTCAGGGACAAATTACATCCTTTTACTGACAGACGATTAGGGTCGGAAACTTTATTGCCGGTACCAATTGCCAGAAGCACGTCATGATAATCCTCATCTTCTTTTGATATATAATGAACGTCATTTGTCGCCGCCAGTGGAATTTCCAGTTTTTTGGAAAGCTCTGTTGTTTTTAAAAAGATATCCGGGTTTTTATTATCGGCAAAAAAATGCTGTTGAATTTCAATAAAAAAATTATTTTTGCCGAAAATATCTTGATATTCTAAGGCAGCGTTTTCCGCTTTTTCAATTTGGTTCGCCGTTAAGAATTGAGAAATTTCCGAGTTCCGGCAGCCGGAAAGGCAAATTAGGCCGTCGGCATACTGGCGAAGCAAATTTTTATCAACCCGCGGTTTATAATAGAAACCATCAAGATTAGCCTTGGTTATAAGTTGAACCAAATTTTTATAACCTATTTTGTTTTTTACAAGAACCGTCAAGTGAAATCGTTTGTTATGGTTGCCCGGCGCTTTATCTCTCATATCGCCGCTAGCCACATAAATTTCACAGCCGATAATCGGCTTGATACCCGCTTTTGTAGCTTTCTGAAAAAATTCAACGGCGCCGTAAAGCGTCCCATGATCGGTTAAAGCGAGCGAATCCATTCCCAGTTCTTTGGCGCGGTTTATCAGTTCATCAATTTTAGCCATGCCGTCGAGCAAACTATAGTGGCTATGAACATGGAGATGGGTGAATTTTTGATTCATATAACACGCAACACGTAACACGTAACATAAATTAATGTTTTATGTTTCGCGTTATATGTTTCATGAAATCATTTTATCATTAAAAATTTTTTCCACAAAATTTTTAAAAAATATTTTAAATTTGAGAAACATTGCAATCTTTTATCTCGTTATATTACAGTAAGATCAGTTGTATGGGTAGTTCTTTGTAAATTAGGAGGACAAAATGGACGAAATTTGGAGTATGATTTTTAATTTTGGGTTAAGTAATAATAATCCAAACTATCCCCGGGTGATAAAATTTATAGCCAAAGATGATAATGAAGCAAAACAGAAAATCTTAAATATTTGCAAAAAAATTGTTTCTAGGATGCGTCAGTCCAAATGGGAATATTTTATAATTCAAGCAATGCCGTATCTGAAATCAGATGAGGGCCTTGATGGTAATAGAATGATTAGAGTAAAACCAAAATATTCTAACAGAAGAATTTTAATAATAAAAAATCCGGATAAAGTTCTGGTTCAGGGATATGGTTCGGAAGCTCTTGAGAAACTTGACAGAGATTAGTAATACCTTTTAAAAGTACCTCTTTTGGGCTGGGTGCTTTTTATTTTTTATTCACCAAAAATATTTTTTATTCAAATTTTTAAAATCACGGCAAAAATTGACGATCGTCGCCAAGTGCTGTAATCTTGTTAAAGATTTACACAAAATTTATATGAGAAGTCTTTTCAAAAGAAAAATCTTGTTTACTCTCGCAGCCGGAGTTGCTCTTGGTTTGTATCGTTCGCCGCAGCAATATTTTAAAATTATAGGCGATGTTCCCAAAGAATGGCGAAAAATGAAAAGAAGTTATCTTAGAGATTGCATTCGCGAGTTTCATCACGATAAGTTAATTGATTTTAAAGAAAGTTCTAATGGAATATGTCGGATTATACTAACAGAAAAAGGAAAGAAAAAAGTTATTGCTTTTGATTTAGACAATATGGCAGTTAAGAAACCGGCTTTTTGGGATAAAAAATGGCGAGTAGTTACTTTTGATGTTCCAGAATCCAAAAGGCCGGCTCGAAATGCCTTGCGTGATAAGCTTAGCGACCTTGGTTTTTATTCCTTACAGAAAAGTGTTTTTGTTTATCCGTATAATTGCTTAGACGAGATTGAGTTTATTGCGGAAATTTTTCAAGTTAGACCGTATGTTAGATTTTTTGAGGCCACCAAGATTACGAATGAATCAGAACTCAAATTACATTTTGAAAATATTCTGTGAAATTTTAAAAGCGGGGGAGTAATCTAAAAATTTATTATCTGACAAAAATCTGACAAAAAAATTAAATTACGGCATAAATTAACGATCGTCTTATAATGCCGTGATTTTATTATTAGCAGATTACGTCTTATGACGATATTTTGTTATATTTGCCGTGAAAATTATTTTGTGTTAGCATAATTTCCACTATGGGTGGAGTTCAACCAAAAAGGCATACAAGCGGCAAAAGGAACCGGAGACGGTCTCATTTGGCTTTGACAAAAACGTCTCTTTTTACTTGCGCCAAATGCGATAAAGTGGTTCTTCCTCACCACATTTGCGCTTATTGCGGTTTCTATAACGGCAAAGAAGTAATTGATGTTTTGGCAAAACTTGATAAAAAACAGAAGAAAAAACGGCTAAAGGAAGAGGCGGCAGCTCACGCGGCACATGGGAAACATCCTTCGGGCGAAAAAACGCCGGAATTGAGTCCCGAAGAGTTATCCAAAAAGTAATAAGTTGTGGATAAGAGGTTTTGTTTGCGGGGCATTTTGTGGTAAATATAAAGCATTAGATATTTCGAATATTTATTATTAAAAAATGAATTCAAATATGAGTGAAAAAATTAGAAATATTATTACAGCAGTTTTGTGTCTTGCGTTTGCTGTTCCTGCTATGGCCCAGACTAATTCGCCATCCATAACTTCCTTACAGCCAGCTTCAGGTCCGGTAGGGACACAAGTGACGGTTATGGGGACGGGTTTTACTTCCACCGATAATACCGTGAAATTTGGAGTTGGTTACATTAAAAATATTGTGTCAAACGGCACAACTATTATCTTTATGGTTCCCGAGGGTTTGGATCTTTGTCTACCAAGCGGAGGTCCTTGTCCAGGTGCATTCCCAAGAGTCTCGCCGGGTAATTACAACATATCCTTGGTTAACGCCAATGGCACGAGTAATGCAGTTTTGTTTACAGTCACGGCAACAAAAGAAGATGAGGCTTACCGAAAAAAAATAGAAGATAGTGCCAATTGCGGCACGAAGCCTGGAGCTCCGGGGAATTGGATTTGCAAGGATGGCGGGTGGAAAATCGAACAATTAGACGTAAAAGCCAAAAGGGCTGAATTAAACAATAAAATAAAAGATGAGCGCGAAGCGGCTAAAAAGCGCATTGAAACCGTACGGGAAGAAGCCAAAAAAGCAACTGAAACGCGCCGTGAAGAGTTAAAAAATAAGATCGGTAAATTGCAGGACGAAAAAAAGAAACAAGCCGCCACACGGCTTAACGAACAAATGGCGCGCCTAAATACTCAGTGGACCAACCATTTTAATAATGTGCTCGATCAACTTTCCGAGATTCTTCTTAAAGTGGAATTAAGAGCCGGTAAAGCAGAGACCAATGGCAAAGATGTTGTTGCCGTAAAAACAGCAATCCAAAACGCCAAAAATGCCATCGCTACTGCCCGTACAGCAGTAGAGGCGCAAGCAAAGAAAACCTATATTGCCACATTTAGCTCTGAAACGGATCTCAATGCGGCATTTAAGACTGTAAGAGAACAGCTTCGCAAAGATCTTTTCGGTCTTCGCGACGGCGTAATGAAAAGCGCCCGCGAAGCGGTAAAGAACGCACTTCAGGCGCTAAAGGGCGTTCCAAAAGTGGACGAGGAAAAATAAAATTAGTCTCTATTCAAAATTATGAACACATCAAAAACTTGGATTTGGATTATAATCGCGATCGTTGCGCTGGCCCTTGTCTGGGCTGTCTGGCAGTATGGTTTTTTAGACCGATTATTACCAACTACGCTACAGATTTCTGATAATGATACTACCGCCGAAATTGATAAAGATTTAAACGCAGTTGATATCGGCAATCCGGATCAGGATCTAAAGAATTTAGATACCGATTTAAATCAACTTTAAGATCGTAATTTAAAATTTGAGATTAAGAACTATATATAAAAAGATTGTATTTTTCTTCATCATAACGGCTTTGTTTGTATTGGGTTCTGTTAACGGTGTCAACGCTGTTTCCCCGGCGATTTCCGCTATTACGTTATCTGGTATCAGCACTTCTACCGCCACTATTTCCTGGACTACCGGCACGGAAGCTTATTATGTGTATTACAGTTATGATCCCAATGGAGACCTGGTGCGTTACGAGAGATCCGGCAATTACAAAGTATGGCACTTGACCGCTCGGCCAGGAGCGAGATCAATGGAATTCGGCGCTGATAACAAGTTATATATTGGCACATGCGGTTCGGGACAACTCCTCCAGCTCGACCCACAATCCGAGAATTTAAAGGATTTGGGGAAAATCGATGACGCAAATTGTATCATGTCGCTTTCCCGAGGGCCGGACGATTTCGTCTATGGCGGCACCTATCCGGGATTAGGTAGGCCGGGGAAACTCTTTCGAATCGATACCAGCGGCAACGTGGAAATTCTGGGAACTCTCGATCCAAATGAGGCGTATAATGCTTGGGTTGTTGCCACACCTGATGGCTGGGTTTACAACGGCATTGGAGTCGTCAAATCCAACGTAGTTGCCTATAACCCCAGGACCAAAGAGTTCCGCAATCTCATGCCCGATTCTGAGCGCGTGCAGGGAGCTACACGTGTTTTTCGGGCAGTTGATAACAACGCTTACGCCGAAAACAACAAGAAATATTACCGACTGCTGAACGGTACTGCGACACTAATTGACAAGTCTCCGGCGATGATGCCGCGGGACCAGTGGAGCGACGGAACCAAGGCAAATGTTCCTCCATATCCAGGTAACACACTCCCAGTATTTCTCACCACAACGGGACCGGACGGAAAGATCTATATGAGTGGATCGGGCCCAGAATATATAGCCCGCTTTGATCCTGCGACAGGCCAGACCACAAAATTAGGTATCATCCCTAGTGGAGGCGAGGCATATTCAATGATTGCGGCATACGGAAAGCTATTCATCGCTTCCTATCCGCATGCAATCCTGCATATTTATGATCCAACAAAACCTTTCAACCCTTCGCCAAGACTGACGAAAACCGACAACCCGGCGTATTACGGATCTACCGCGCCGAATCAAGACAGGCCTCGCGCGATGGTCAAAGGCAATGACGGTAGAATTTATATGGCTAATCATCCAACCTACGGTTATTTGGGTGGCGCGATTTCATGGTACGATCCAGTTAATGACAGTGTTGGTTCAGTTCCGACGCCGGTCCCAAACCAGTCGCTCTGGAGTCTCGCAAGTTTGCCCGACGGTACGATTGCAATTGGGACAGACATAGATGGCGGTCCAGGGACTGTTCCTACCGCCACGCAGACAAAGCTTTGTGTTTGGAATTATAACGACCCGACTCGGTGTCAGTGGGAAGGCGCTCCGCTACAGCCGGGTAATACTGGCATAAAGTCTCTCGCCTTAGGTGGCGATAATCTCCTCTACGGCGCCGGGGGAAAACAGGTGTTTGCCTTTAATCCGGCCACGCGCACCATATTGGCCACAACTACTTTTCCGCAAGGGGGGGTTCTTCATCGCGCTGGTCTAATGACTTTGGCTGACGGTCGCGTGGTGGCACTTACAGCCAGTTCCGCAACGTTCGTTAAATATAATAGTTCCACTACGGGTGGAACCTGGACTTTTAAGACTTTTGCGAAGGGCACTCTTACATCAGGCGGAGCCATTCTAGGCGATTATCTGTATGCCGCGTCTGGCAAAGCCTTAGTTCGGGTTCGTATCCCGTCCGCTACAGCAACTACGGTGGCCAATTTTGAGAAAGTCGGTAGTGTTATCGGACTAGGTATAGTACAAGGGGGATCGATGGTGGCGCCTGGTCCAGGCGGCCAAGCAGATTCGCAAGTCGAATATGGTCTCACGACTGCCTACGGCCTTTCAACACCGATTGCGCCAACGCTTGTTTCGGCGCACTCAATAAGTCTCACCAATCTTACCCTCGACACCCTCTACCACTATCGCGTCAAATCCAGAGATGCCTCCGGTAATCTCGCAACTTCTGAGGACGCGACTTTCCGTACCGCACAGCTGTCTACCATTGATACCACTCCTCCCCAGATCTCCAATGTGAATGCCTCGGCCTCCGTTTCTTCAATTACCGTAACCTGGCAGACGAATGAACAAACTGACTCCAAGGTAGAATATGGAACAAGTGCAACTTATGGGTCGGCCGTCTCTACTACAACCCTATGGACTTCCCACTCTCTCGTTCTTCCAAATCTCTCTCCAGACACCCTTTACCACTACCGGGTAAAGTCCAAAGACGCGTCAGGAAATGAATCCCAATCTTCGAACAATACCATCCGTACTGTTTCCGACACCCCAGGGAGTTGCACTCCAAGCTCAATCAACAACGGAACAGTCTCTCCCTATCCCTCCTGCTCTCCTGCAACTCTGGATACAGAATGGAAGGCAGTGTCTGTGTGGTTACTAGCACCGGCGGTGGCGGCGGTGGCGGCAGCGGAGGCGGTGGCGGTGGCGGTGGCGGCAGCACTGGTGGTGGAGGTAGTGTAACTGTTTCTTCTGCTACCATAGAACGTTTGGCAACTAATATTCTATCAGCGCAAAAGGCCCTGCTTGATTTGGCTATTATCAAAAAGACCTCTCCAAACGATCCGTCAATTCCCGGAAAGCTCGCCGAAATCCAGAAAGCTATTCTGGAGATTACCCAAGAACTTCAGCAAATTTTATCATCAGCTTCAACGTCTGGACTGTTTTCTTTTTCCATCAATCTCTCTTTAGGGTCTTACAATAACGATGTTCACGAACTTCAAAGAATTCTCGCTCGAGAGAAATTCTATTTTGGCTCTATCACCGGATACTTCGGTCCTGTTACTCGCGCTGCGGTTATACGCTTTCAGCGGTATTTTGGCATTTTGCCTGGTAATCAAATCACTCCCGGTTTAGGGTTGGTAGGGCCTTTAACCAGAATGAAGCTAAACGAACTCTTACAGAAGCCATGAATAATTTTTACGGTAGTTGGTTTTACTATGGAAAAAAGTTTTAAGATGGTAAAATTGCTTTTACGGCTCGGCCTTGCTTTTGTGTTTTTCTATGTGGCGATTTTCTCTTTTTTAAACCCCAACGATTGGATAGGATTTTTTCCATTGTTTTTAAGAGATATTATCGCCGAAAATTCGCTTCTTTTATTTTTCAGTATTTATGAACTCGCTTTGGGTTTTTGGCTTATTTCCGGAAAATATAGTTTTTTATCCGGCCTAGTTTCAGCAGCCACTCTTTTGGGCATTATCGTTTTTAATCTCGGCGCTTTTGACATTGTTTTCCGCGATGTCGGATTATTTTTTGCCGCTTTAGCATTAATGCTTCTTAGCCGTCCCAACCGATTGCCGGTGTTATAAAAATCTGATAAAATCTTCTCATGGAGCATGAAGAAAACAAAACCCCTTTAAATCCGGAAGAGGAGACTTTAATAATTGTTCGTAAACTTTGGCGGGCAGAAAAATGGCGCCGTTTCTGGACAATTTTCAGGTATATAGCTTATATCGGTATTATTTTTGGCGCCTTCTATTTTCTGACTCCATACATCGAACGATTGCGCGACACAATCCCGCCGGAATTACAAAATATTCTGGAAAAATTACAATGATGAAAAAAAGATTATTAATTATAGCAGGCATTATTCTTCTGGCGGGCATCGGCGCGCTCGTTTTTTATTTTTATAAAACTTCGCAAAATAATCCGGCCTCAGTGGTGCGCCAAGATGATTTTATTCAAAATACTTTTCAAGCGCCGGCTGTTTCTGGCAACGTAGTCAATTCCGGCATCGCCGGCAATATAGTTTTACTTGGCGGCGGACCATATGAATATGAAGCGTCTTTAGATATCTTTAAAGTTGACGATTTGTCAAAACCTTTCATTTCAGTACGTTCGGATTCCAGTGGGGCTTTCCAAATTCCCCTGCGTCCCGGTTCTTATATTTTAAAGCCGATAGATCCCGATGGCGATATCGCCTCTGTTAAAACGAGTTATTCCTTTACGATAGGCAGCGGCCAATGGCTGCAAGTGAGAGTTGAGTACAATTCCATCAGCGAATAACAAGTCCATGAACGACAACGTGCAACAAATAAAAGAGCGTCTGAATATAGTGGATGTTTTGTCCGGCTATATTCGGCTGATAAAAGCCGGCGTTAATTACAAGGCTCTTTGTCCGTTTCATAACGAGAAAACTCCGTCATTTATGGTTAGCCCTTCGCGTCAAAGCTGGCACTGTTTCGGGGGTTGCGGCGAAGGGGGCGATATTTTTACGTTTATAGAAAAGATAGAGGGCGTTGAATTTGTTGAGGCCTTAAAAATTTTGGCGGAAAAAGCAGGAGTAATTTTAGAACATGTTGATCCCAAGTTGCGCACCGAAAAAGACCGTATGTATGAAATTTGCGAAAAAGCCGCACAATTTTTTACGCAAAAACTTGGTAATCCTAATGCCAATGTAATAAGCGATTATTTGCACAAAAGAGGACTGGTAGATAAAACTATTGATGAATGGCGGCTCGGCTATGCGCCCGACTCTTGGGATTCGCTTTTATCTTTTTTAAAAGCTAAGGGCTATAAAGAACCGGAAATTGAAAAAACCGGCTTAATTATCCAAATACAAAATACTAAATACCAGATACCAAGATGGCATGATCGTTTTAGAAATCGCTTAATGTTCCCAATTTTTGACGCGAACGGACGGGTTGTGGCTTTTTCCGGCCGGCTAATGTCAGAAATTATTACTTCTCAAACCGAAAGAGCCGACAGCGGCAAATATGTTAATTCTCCGGAGACGGTTTTATATAGCAAGAGCCGCGCTCTTTATGGTTTAGATCGTGCCAAAACAGAGATCAGAAAAAATAACAAAGTTGTTTTGGTAGAAGGCCAAATGGATATACTTTTGTCGTTCCAAGACGGAGTGAGGAATATTGTTGCCACCTCGGGGACGGCTTTAACCGAAGATCACCTAATGATTTTGAAGAGATTGACCGAAAATTTAGTTTTAGCCTTTGATATGGATGATGCCGGATTTAAAGCAACAAAGCGCGGCATAGAAATGGCCCAAAGCAACGGATTTAATATTTCGGTTTTAGAACTTGAACCCGGTAAAGATCCGGCGGATTTTGTAAAAGAACGTCCGGGAGAACTAATAAAAATACTTCAAAACGCCCGGCCCATAATGTCTTATTATTTTAATCAGGTTTTCCAAAAATTCGATATAAATAAAATCGATGGAAAAAAAATCGTTGCGATTACGCTGCTTTCGGAAATTAAGCGCCTTCCGTCGGCCATTGAACGTTCCGGCTGGATTAGGGAATTGTCGTTAAAATTGGGCGTTTCCGAACGCGATCTTGAAGAGGAAATGTCTAAAATAGAATCGCAGAAAACAGATAACTTTCAGCGTTTATCTGCGTCAAATCCGCATGAATCCGCGCTTGTAAAAACCAGAAAAGAAATTTTGAGCGAAAGGCTTTTGGCGTTATTATTAAAAGCTCCGGAATCAGTTAAAGAAGCTGTAAAAATAGCGTCGGTGTTGCCGCCTTCTGATTTTGAGATTTTATCCGCCTTCTCCGTCAAATCGGCTGACACGACGAACTTTTCGGATGTACGGTCGGCTCTGCGAAGTGATTTAAGGCCGCGGCTGGATTTTTTGTATTTGGCGGGCGACTTTGAGGTTGAAAAAAGCGGTCCGGATTTTAATCCAACAAATGAAATAAAGCGTTTAATAAACGACATTGAGAAGGAGCATTACAAAGAGATGCTTGGTAAAATAGAGATTGCGATTAAAAAAAATGAAAGCCTCTCAACGATTAGCGGTTCGACAGAGCTCGCCATGAAAAATAACGGCCGGGCCTTTCTGGACGGTAAAAATTTAGAAACTTTGACCAAAGAATTCCAAAATATTTCGAATAAACTTTATCAACTAAATGAAAAATAAAAAGGCAAAAAAATTTAAGCCGAAAAAAAAATTCGGCAAGGCTGCCAAAAAAGAGGTAAAAACCAAAAAAAGAGCGGCCAAAAAAACGCCTCGAAAAAAGGCTAAAAAAGAAGCACCGGCGGCAAAACTTACTAAAAAAGAACGAATTTTTGAAGAACGAGTTAAATCTATAATCAGCCGCAGCCGCCACAGAGGTTTTATTACCGAGGCGGAAATTATTAAATTTTTTCCCGATGTTGAAAGGGATATCGCTGAATTAGAGCGTCTTTACGACCGACTCGACGATGCGAATATAAAAGTTGAAGAAAGCCATGAATTTTTGGTTAAAACCGATGAAGAGCCTAGCGAAGAAGAAATTAATCACGCTTTAAACATTACGGCGGATGATACTATTGTTTCCGATTCGGTCCAGATGTATTTAAGAGAAATCGGTAAAACGCCTCTCTTGAAAGGCGAAGAAGAAAAAGAATTGGCTAAAAAAAATGAAAAAGGGGATATGGAGGCCCGTAACCATTTAATGCAGGCGAATTTGCGTTTGGTAGTGTCGATTGCCAAGCGTTATGTCGGCCGAAGTCCCAACTTAACTTTATTGGATCTTATTCAGGAGGGGAACATGGGTTTAGCCAGAGCCGTTGATAAATTTGATTATAGAAGAGGTTTTAAATTCTCAACTTATGCTACTTGGTGGATTAGGCAAGCTATTACCCGCGCTTTGGCCGATCAGTCTCGAACTATCCGAATTCCGGTTCACATGGTTGAAACAATTTCAAAATATACCCAAATAAAACGCCGGTTGCTTCAAGATTTAGGGCGCGAGCCTGTACCGGAAGAGATTGCCATAGAAATGGGCATTGATATTGAGAAGGTGCGCCACATAATAAAAATTTCTCAAGATACAATTTCTTTTGAAGCGCCGGTAGGCGATAACGACGAGGATTCGTCACTCGGTGATTTTATTGAAGATGAAAAAAGCCAGACACCGGCTCAAGCGGCGGCGTTGCGTTTGCTGGGAGATCAAATAAAGGAAATTATCAGCGACTTATCTCCGCGGGAACAAAAAATTCTCAAAATGCGTTTCGGACTCGAAGACGGCGTTACCCATACCCTTGAGGAAGTCGGCAATGAGTTCGGCGTTACCAGAGAGCGTATCCGCCAGATAGAATTTAAAGCGCTTGAGAAAATCCGAGAACATCATAATTTAAAAAAATTGGAAGGTTATTAAAAATAATTTACAATTTACAATTTTCAATTTATAATTAAATTTATAAACTATAAAAAATTTATGAAAAAATATATATTAATTTTTAGCGCGTTTGTGCTTTTAATGCCTTTTTTAGCATTGGCTCAATCCGATAATCTCACAGAGTCGAAGATTACTTTTGAAGACCTTGATGTAACTGATCCCGGGATTCTTCCCACGAGCAATTTTTATTTTTTTAAGGAACTTGTGCGCGGATTTCAACGGGCGGTTACTTTTAATGCCGTAAGCCGCGCCGAACTGGAACTTAAAATTGTAAATGAAAAAGCCGCCGAGCTTAAAAAAGTTTCAGAAAACGACGAGGCCCTCAAAGGCCTCGAAAAAGCCGTTACCAACTATAAAGAAAGTACCGATCGCCTAAGAACTCGTTTTGAAGCGCTTAAAGAAACAAGTGAAAGCCCCAATGTTGACAAGCTTTTGGATAAATTAACCGATAGGGTTTTAAAGCACAGCCAGCTTTTTGAAGAATTGAAGGCAAAAAACGAAGAACTTAAAGATAAGATTGAAGATGCTAAAGGAAATCTGGAAGAAATCACAACCAACGCGCTAGAACGTCTTGATAGGGCGGAAAATTTAAAAGAACGTTTAGAGAAAACAGTTGAGATGCAAAGAGAAAAGGCCTCTAAAGAAATAAGGGCGCTTGAAGTTTTTGGAAAACTTGAAGAAAGAGCTAAAAGCGATGAGTTGCGCCAGAGACTTTCGGAAGTAAAAAACGGGTTGGTTGAAAAAATTGAAATTCGTTTTAGTGGCGCCGCGAGTTCAACTATTTCCCAGATATTGGAAAATTTGCCGGTAACCGCCGCCAGCCGTCTTAAAACTTTAGAGGAATTAAAAGAAAAAACCGCGGAGTCTGCGCTTAGGAAAAGCATTGATAATGTAAGGGTAAAAGTTGAAAGTGAAGCTGGGGAGAATAGGATTGGCAAGGAAGACGCGGAAAAAATGATAAAATCGGCAGAAGGAATGATAAACGATCTGAAGGCGCGGCTTGAATCCGGAAAATATAATATCATTCCCGAGTCGGTTAAATCATTGCTTGAACGCGCCGGCAACAATTTAATTAACGCCAATACCGCTTTTAAGTCCGAAAAATATGGTGAAGCTTTCGGGCAGGCTAGCGCGGCTGTGACTGGCGCCAAAAATGCCATCGCCCAGCTTTCTGGGGCAAATAGTGTTTTGCCTGATAAGGCATACCGTAAAAAACTTGAGGATTTGGAAAAATGCGGCATAAAGCCGGGGGCTCCCGGAAATTGGGTTTGTAAAGACGGCGGATGGAAATTGGAGCCCGAAGAATTATTTTGTGCGCAAGTCTACGAGCCGGTTTGCGGAGTTGACGGAAAAACCTACGGCAATGCTTGCGAAGCTAGGGTTGCCGGAGTTGCGGTTAAATCAAGGGGCGAGTGTCTGATAAGCGGAACGGATGAAGCATATCGTAAAAAGCTTGAAGATTTGGAAAAATGCGGCATAAAGCCGGGGGCTCCCGGAAATTGGGTTTGTAAAGACGGCGGATGGAAGCTTATGCCGGAGGAAACAAGCGCCGCTGCTCCTAAAACTTGGACGGTTGAACACGCTAATAATCGATTTACCCCGAGAGAATTGAAAATCAAAAAAGGCGATACGGTAACGTGGGTTAACAAAAGCGGCATCTTAACATGGCCGGCTTCGGCAATGCATCCTACTCATCAGGTTTATCCCGGGTTTGATGCTTTAAAGGGTTTGGGCAAAGAAGAAAGTTATTCATTTAAATTTGATAGAGTCGGTTCTTGGAAATACCATGATCACTTGAACCCTTCCAGTACCGGAGTTGTGGTAGTCGAATAATAAAAAAATAAATCGGTATCTTCTCAACGGAGATACCGATTAAAAACCATTATGTGAAATACTTCCTGGTGGAATTCTTCGGTTGCCTCAATCAACCCTTTCCTTTCGAGAACTATTAGGTGATTTCTCATCCATGCAAGTTCTCTGTAAGACATATCTTTTTTTGCTATATCAATTGTTGCTCCAGTCAGGTGAGACGATTGTTGCGAACCCGCTTTGGCTGATGCCGCATTTCTATTTCTCTTCTGTAATTCTTCTTGGTACTCCACCGTTCTGACAGCGGAGTTAACCTGGATTTGCTTTCCGAATCTAGTTTCGTAGTTCTCGCCGAGATCAACAAGAAACTGTAGAACCCACGGTCGGCAATATCGATACTTTTTTGGCAACCTGTCATCGACTATAACGCCTTTACTAATCGGGAGAGGGACAAGCAGTCCGCTCTTTTTGAAGGTTCCAAGCTGCTTCTCGGTCAAGCGAGACAGGTTTTCTAGATCTGCCTGCTTGTTTTGGCGCTCTATAGCGTCAGAAGATCCCCTAAGTTCATTCGCAACCGTATTGGTCAGGAAAAACATAGAGAAAACAAGAACAATCGCCATTTTTTCCACGCTTCGCCTCTCTTGCCGCCGCAGTAAATGATACTTAAAAAGATTTTGGTTTTTATTATCAACATTGTACCATAAAATTTTGGTAATTATTACTCATATTGTCCCCATCCTTATTTTAACGCCTATTTATCCTATTCCCGCCATCAGAACTTGGCAACTTGGGGTTCAATCTCAATAGATTTTCCAACTTGATTTTCCAAAAAAATAATGTAAAATTACTTAATATTCCGACATAGCTCAACGGTAGAGCAACTCCCTGTTAAGGAGTGGGTTCCTGGTTCGAATCCAGGTGTCGGAGCATTGATTGAGATCGGGCAAGAGATTGCTCGATTTCTGTTTTATTCATTGGGTTTTTTGCGGTTCGAACCTTCGCGATTACTTGGTTGGACACGAGTGAGACGGTTTTCATGGGCACAAGCGTATTTTCTAAGGAAATACTTAACTTTTTGTCCATAAGTAAGAGGTTCGAACCGAGGGTGGAGAGAATCTCTTTTTTCTTCTCCCATGGGCCGGTTTTAAATTTCAGCATGGCATGCTCCACGAACTCAAAGGCTTCATTGGCAAATTTAATCCGCTTGTCTATCTGATCGCCGGTATCGTTCAGAAGCTCCTCAAGGCGCTTCTTTTCTTTCTGGGCGTCCTCCATCCGCCTTTGGAAATCTTCTTTGCCGAGTTCCTCCCGGGCCCGCATATCAATAAGGCCGTCAATCACCGCCACGCAATCCTTGTAATCCTTTTGCAGATTCGTTAAGACAGCGCTGGTGTTGACCGAATCTTTGGCGTTTTGCTCGCGCATCCACTTCATGCCAAAGTCGTGAACCTCTTGCGAGATGTCGAGCTGATCCAGTAAAGAGATAATCTGCCCTTCCAGATCGTTTTGCTGAACAACGCTTTGGACGCATTTCGGACCGCGCTTTCTTTTCGTGCAGTGATAGTAGGTATAGTGGTGCACATTGCCGTTTTTCTGACGCTTGGTTTTGTGCTCGGCCGTTATCATACATCCGCACTCTCCGCATCGGATCATGCCGGTAAAGGCGAAAGCATGAATGTGCGGCCTTTCGTTTTCGGCTCCGCCGAGCATCTCCTGCACTTTCCTGAATTCTTCTTCGGTAACCATCGGCTTGTGCCGGCCCCTGAACCAGTTGCCTGACTTTCTTGGAAATTCAAACATGCCGTAATAGAAAGGGTCACGGAACATCACATAGGCCGCGCTGTAGGCCATGGGCTTCCCGCCAATGCGTTTATGTTTTGGCGTTAAGTATCCCAGTTTATTGTTGGCGATGTCCACCACTTTCGGCACCCGGTAAACGCCGGTGAGCATGAGGCGCCACATCTCTTTTACAATCGGGAATCGCACCGAATCCTCTTTAATGCGCTTATTTCCTTTCTCGGCAT